>DATKNH010000090.1 GCA_035541455.1 Syntrophorhabdales bacterium | reverse complement strand
TTCTGCTGGAGATCGAAACCTGTTAAACCCGGCATCCGGATGTCGACGAGGATGCAGGCGTTGTCCTCCCTCTTCGGTTCACTGAAGAAATCATTGACGGAACCAAACGTGGCTGCATTGAAGTTCGCAGACTGCAGGAGCCTGGCCATCGAGGTGCGAACCGATTGGTCGTCGTCAATCACGTAGACAGTGGTCTGTTTTCTTGCCATGGATGCCCTCACATCGTATGAGGCTCTTTATGCTTCGAGCGGGGATTACGCTATTGGCCTGATGAGAGTAGCATAGTAGGTAGTGCCGGGCAGTGTCTATAGGACTTTGGTGCTATGCGGCAAGACAGTGGCCAGCAGATAGCGACGGTTACTGGCTATTTCGCAGTTGGGATACCTGCTTTTTCCGCAATGCGGACCAGCTCAGCGACCGAACGTGCGCCTAACTTCTCAAGCACGCGGGCGCGATGTATCTTGATCGTCTTTTCTGCAATGCCCAGCTTAAAGGCTATCTGCTTGTTCAGCATGCCTGTAATCAGAAATTGAAGGACCTCGTGCTCCCTCGGAGTCAGTTGTGCAATCTGCTCCAGTACGTGTCGAGTTTCGGAACGGCTGACTCTGGCCGTCCTGTCTCTTTCGATAGCCTTATCTATCGCGTTTACGAGTTCCTGCTCGTCAAAGGGCTTGGGGAGAAAATCGACAGCGCCCCTTTTCATGGCCTTGACACTCATCGGGATGTCCCCATGGCCTGTTATGAAAATGATGGGCATTGCGTACTCGGCCTTATTGAGCTCTTCCTGCAAATCCATGCCGCTTAAGCCCGGCATGCGCACATCCAGGATGATGCACCCGGCTCCTTCATAAGGTCCCCTCTTCAGGAACGCCTCAGCCGAAGCAAAGGCTTCGGTTCTGAATTCCAATGAGTCGAGAAGCCTCGATAAGCTTTTGCGAACCGAGGCATCGTCGTCGACGATAAAGATCGTAGCTTTCTCTTTGGCACTCATAACAACTGATTACTGGTCACTCGTCACCGGCCCTGCTGCCGGCAGATTGAAGTAGAACGTTGCGCCTTTGTCCTTGTTGTTCTCAGCCCAGATGTGACCGCCGTGCGCCTCAATGATAGACCGGCTCAGCGATAGCCCCATTCCTAATCCAGAGCTTTTTGTCGTGAAGAAGGGCTCAAAGAGTTTACTGAGATCGTTGCTTTCAACGCCGAAACCGAAATCACGAACCGACACCAGCACACCTCCGTCCAGGTTCGTCTGTGCGCGCATGATGATCTTAGCTTCATCTGACTCACCACGCATTGATTCGGCGGCATTCATCATCAGGTTAATCACCACCTGCAGTATCTGGATCTTATTTATCATGGCCCGCGGCAGCGCGCCGTCACAGTCGGTCTCCACCCGGATATTCCTGATAATGGCTTCGCTATGAAAGAGAGACGATGCTTCAACCAGCACGTCGTTGATGGAAAGGAGCTCCTGTTCCCATTCCTCCGGCTTGACCATGGACCTCAAGCTGCGGATAATTTCCCCTGCCCGCTTATCGTCTTGTGCTATGTCTTCCAGTATCTCCCGCAACTGTACCGTTTCAAGTCTGCCTGCGTCAAGAAACCGTAGGGCAGCTCGCGCATTGCTGAGAATGGAGGTAAGGGGCTGATTAAGCTCGTGCGCCAGCGATGCCGTCAACTCGCCCATGCGCAAGAGGCGTTCGGTGTGCAGCAGCTTTTTACGGGCGTTAAAGGCTTCAGCCTCGGCCTTCTTGTGCTGCGTGACGTCTATGACCGTGTGCACTATCCGTGTGATTTCTCCATTACTGTCGTACACGGGAGAGACCGACATCTGGAGCCAGCTATTTGTCTTTTCCTCGTACAGCTCGCTCTCCTCGTACCTTTTCGTCTTCATCATTCTTTGGAGAGGGCACAGGTCGACAGGTTTGTCCGTAGCATGCATTAAGTCAAAGCAATGTTTCCCCAGGGTATCTTTCAAGGGGAGACTGAGGAATGAAAGGGCGGACGCGTTGATCCGGACGACTCTGAAGTCCCTGTCCAGAACCATGATCTGTTCTTGAACTGAATCGAACGTGCTCTGCCACTCTTCTGCAGCCGTTTGAACCGTCTCCTCCATGCGCTTACGTTCTGTAATATCGAGAAAGATACCCGTCAGACGTTCCGGCTGCCCCGAAGCGCCACAGTAGGGACGCGCACGGGTCACCAACCACCGCTCAGCGCCGTCGGGTCTCACGATGCGGTACTCCGCACGGGCATCTGTGCCTGACGCGATAGCGTTAGCCATCGTCCGGCGTAGAGATTCCCGATCATCAGGGTGGACCAGACTGAAAAAATGTTCCTCGGTCAGGTCGGTACTCTTGTCAAGACCGAGGAGTTCAAAGCTGCTCTCCGAATTCCAGAGTCTCCCTGTAGATGTTTCCACGCTCCACATGCCGATCTGAGCCGCGTGGGCTGCGAGACTCAGCCGCTCCTCGCTCCTGCGGAGCTCTTCCTCAGCGCGTTTCCGGAAGAGGGCGTTGGCGAACACCTGAGCCACCATTTGGAGGTGTCTTACGACCATCTCCGGCCATTCCCGCTCTTTACTGGTGCAAGCAAAGCTCAGAGCTCCGGAGATGCTGCCTCCCCCTGACGTTAAGGGGGCAACCACCGTGGATTTGGTGCCATATCGGCTCCAGCTCTCTCTGTCCTGCGATGCCTCGGGCGGAAGGTCACCCATATCGGACAGAACAACTGTCTCACCCTTGAATATTTTTTCGAGAGTCCAGGGAAAGAGTCCGGTGCCGCTTAAGCCCTTTGGCGGTGATTGCCCTGAGTATTGGTGCGCGTGCGTCAACCGCAACTGCGCGCTCGAGCCTTCGATTGAGGTCTGCCACAGAGTGGATCGATCGATATTAAGGAACTCGCACACCAGGCGCTGGGCATTTTCAATCTCACCGTCTACCTGGTTGGAGGTCAGGGCCACAAAGCGGGCTGATAGGTCTGCCAGCAATGTTTCGAATCGGACTTGCGCAACCAGGGACTTTTCTGAGGCAACGAGCCTCTGGTTCGCCGCCTGCAATTCCGCTGTTCGCTCCCGTACGCGCTGGTCCAGTTCGTCGTTCGCATGCTTCAGTGCGTCTTCCGCGGTTTTGATACGCGCAAGGGAATTGATCCGCGCAAGAAGCTCCTTGGCAGGAATCCCCTTAACAATGTATCCGTCAGCGCCGGCGTCAAGCCCCCTAGTCTGCGCCTCACTCGATGTGCTCAGCCCCGAATGGAGAACCACAAACATGCGATGCAGGGCCGGAGCAGTCTTTATCTGTTTACAAAGGTCAAATCCGCTCATATCCGGAAGCACGACATCAAGGACAACAATCTCAGGAAGAAACCGGGCAGCCGCCTCCAGGGCTTCTTTCGCGGTGGACGCTTCTAGCGTCTCGTAACCTCCCGATTCCAAAACTGCGGAGGTGAAGGAAAGCATGGTCGGATCGTCATCAACAATCAGTATCTTCATCGAACGGCGGCTATAGTTTACCAATCGGCTGCTGATTTTTCTAGCTGCGGAACTTGATCCAGAGGGGCAGGGCAGGATGACGGGCAGCAGTCAGTTGATCCATCCCAGGTGCTTGAATCGCGCTTCCAGAGCATCGCCTATTTCCTTAGCTGTCTGATCGGCCCTGCCCTCGATTGTATTTCTGCCGCTCAGTTCAGTCCCCGCTTTGACGGCGCCACCAATGATGAGCCCTGCCGGATTGTCGACAGCAACCATGACGGCTGCCGGCCAAAGAACGCCGGGCGATTTACCTCCACTGGAATCGAGCGTAGCAGATCCGAGCTTGCGCAGCCCCTGGGCCGTCACCTGGTAGCCTTCGACAGCCGTGTCCAGTTCCGCGACACCCTGCCTGAATCCTATGGCGAAGCGCATCTCAGCACTCCCCTTCTCCAGCGAGAGAAAGTAACCCCATAGCACAATGTCATTGACCTGCAGCTTCGTCTCCACGGCCCCGCGTTCTGCCTGTAGTCCCATACTGTTGATGCGATCCACAAGATCCGCCGCAATCTTGCCTCCCAGGAGCCGGCCCATGGCAATCTCCTCTTTGGTCTGGGGTGTGCCTTCCCTTGAATAAAGCTTCGCCTGAGTGTCCTGCATCGGGACATCGTCCGCCGTCGCGGCAAAGTCGTAGACCACTATCCGGCCTGGCCTGGGGATATTGTCCATCACGTATATTTCGCGGTTGGTGATCTTTGTTGACGCACAGCTGACGAGAACAAGAAAAACAGCGAGACACTGAATGATGCGGCCAACGCCTTTCATGCGCACCTCCGTGACCAAATAAAGCAACTCCCGAAAAGAGTGTCTGTACGACTAAAACCCGTGTGCCATGCCGCTTCCTAGAATCGATACGCAAGCCCACCCATGAACACGTCAGCGTCGCGATCGTAATCAGTAAGAACGCGGTTCCAGGTAAAACGCACAGCCCAATGTGGAGAGAACCTGTAACTTCCGGTGAGCGATACCAAGGCTGCCACTGTGGTTGTCGATCCTTCGTCGTGACTTGAGTCCCGCAGTAGATAGGGCCCTGCCCCGATGCCGAGCACGAGATGATCTGCATAGAATTGGCGCACGGCCCAAACCTGCGTGGCAAGGCCGTAGCGGCTGACTGACGAAGATGAGTTGCCCTCATTGAGGAATGCCGCTGTCCACTCGAAATACTGTGAAAGCCTGCGGCGGTATTCAAGGCTTTGAGAGAACGCCGATTCCGACCTGGAATTATTAGGAACGGACGCGCCGAGAAAGCCCGTGATTTCGTTATTGGCAGCCTGAATACGGTTTGGATGCATTGGTCCCGATGCTGGTGTAGCATCAAGCTGATAGCCTATTCCAAAGGTGGCTGCAATACTGTCAAAGCTGTTACTCGTCACAATATAGTCGGCGCGTACTTGGAAAAGCAGTGGACTCACGCCGTACCAGGTGGCTGCGAA
>DATKNH010000089.1 GCA_035541455.1 Syntrophorhabdales bacterium | reverse complement strand
TAAAGGACAAAATACCATATATAGGAAAATATTAGTGACTACATCAACGGCACAAAAAATACCTCATCACCCGTCAATGAAGGCGTTGCGCGCTATACGCGAGGTGAACATCCGCTAGAGAGCGGAGAAAATGGTGCGAGTGGCCTGCCCCTGGACTGGTAACTCCCGGGAAATCGGTTTACGCCTTGTACTTCTCTGCCACATACCCCAGACACTCATCTATCGCCGCGAGGGTCCTCTCAAGATCCTCCTCGGTATGGCGATAGCAGATGTACCCGTGGTGATGGGGGTGCAGGAAGATGCCCCTGCGGATGAGCTGGGTGTAGAAGTCGTCACGCCTTGCGCGATGGGTATCGGCAGCATCTTTCGCAAAGGTGATGTAGAACATGGGGGCAACGCCCGTCAGTTCCGCCCCGGCTGAGGCGTGCTTCCCGATGAGGGAGCGTATCCGTTTGAAGAACCGGCCGCCCTTCTCCCAGATGTGGCCGATAACCTTGTCTCGCTCAAGAATCTCCAGCGTCTTGAGTGCAGCGACGTAACCGTCACTGTTGGGGAAGAAGGTGGAGGATATGAAAAGTTTGCTTGCGGCGGCCATCATCACCTTCTCCTTACCGGTGACGGCGCTGATAGCATAGCCGTTTGCCATGCCTTTGCCCAGGACGGAGAGATCGGGGGTAACGCCGTAGAGCTGCTGCGCACCACCCATGCTGAGCCTGAAATTGGTGCGTATCTCATCGTAGACCAGCACGGCGCCGTACTCGTCAGCTAAAGCGCGTACGCCCTCCAGGAATCCCGCTTGTGGCTCTTCCATCTTCATGTGGTTGGGATGGCCGAAGGGCGTCATGATGATAGCAGCAGTCTCTCTGCCGTGGACGCGCATCAGCTCTTTCAGTTGATCCAGATTATTGTACCGGAACTCATAGACATCCTCATAGAGCTTCGCGGGGATACCTCCCTTCATCTCGACGGACCAATCGTGCCAGCCGTGATAGCCGCAGCGCATGACCTTGATCCTGTTGGTGTAGGCCCTCGCAATGCGGATGCTCGCAGTGGTCGCATCAGAACCGGTTTTCAGAAAGATGCTCATCTCGGAGCAGGGCACCAGCTGTGTGAGCCTCTGCGCCAGATAGTTCTGATAGGGCTGAGTTAGGGTGAAGCAGAACCCCTTCTCTTTTATCTGGCTGATGACCGCATCGTCGACCTCGTCTTCCCGGTAGCCGAGAATGATGGGCCCGTACCCGCAGAGGAAGTCGATAAACTCGTTCCCGTCAACGTCGATCAGGTGCGCGCCTTTGCCGAATTCAAGAAAGATCGGATACTCTCCCTGGATGAAGTCGCTCGGTTTACGGGCACCGAGGACGCCGCCGGGGACCAGTTTCTTTGCTTCTTCAAACAGCTCGAGGCTCTTGGTTATGTTCAGTTTCTCCGCATCATGCATGGGGTGCTCCTTCTGGATGTTGCTTTAACATTCTGGAATTAGCAACTATGATAACCTCTCCGATATTACACCGTGAGCATTGATTCTATCTTTTCTGTCTGATGTATCCTGGCACCTCTCTGCAGCAACGCTGCAAGAAATTTCGCAGGATCGATGCAGCCCTCCGGTGCAACAACCCCCTTCGCTTTTACCTCGCCTGCCTGCATCATGAGAGCCGCGATGGAAGCGGGAAGCCCTGTACCAGGCGCCATCCTGCCCACGATGTCCGCGGTGTAGGTCACCAGTACTCCTTTTCGCTTACCCTTCACAATCACCTTAAGACCGGAGGCTGGCGGGCCATTGTCTCTCGTCTTCGGAATAGTATCCCAGAGCCGCAACGTGAGATCGTAGGGTGTCACCTGTGTCCCTTTCACTTCTATGGGCTCCTTGCCGAGAAAGCCGGTCTCTTTCTGCTCCTTGATCAGCTGGTCCACCCATAGAGGTATGAGCGCTCCCTTGATAACGACATTTTTCACACCTGGTATGTAACGCGGTATCGTAAGCGGCTGGGGATGACCTACGTAGCGCACCTCGCAAACACCAAGTGGTTCAAGGAACTGCGCCGTCTCCTCTCCAGTGCCCCCTTCGACGTGCTCAAGTTTGCCATTAAGGTACTGTGGGATTTTGCCTATGATCATATGGAGACCATGATCCCAGGCTGCGCCCTGGAGCTCCGCTATACTTACCACCCAGAACAACGAAATCTCTTCTACACTGTCAAGGTGATCCGCATACCATTTGACTATCACATTATTGGTTCCCGGATCCGACCCCATGCCTGTCAGCACCGTGATGCCTGCCTGTCTTGCCGCGTTGTCTATATCAGAAGCAAAAAGAATCTCGGTCGCCTCATAGTCATCGCAGATGTCTATGTAGTTGACCTTTGCTTCGATTGCTGCCCGGGCAACCGCCACCGCCGTCTTGTAAAACGGCCCGGCGCAGTTCACTACAACGTCAGACTCGCTGATTGCCCTGACCATTCCTTTGTGGTCATTTACATCGATCCTGTTGAGGGATATCTTCTCACTGGCGCGCAGCTTATCCTGTACTCGAGCCGGGTCTACGTTTATATCGCCCAGAATAACTTTCTTGATCTGCTCCTGTTTGATGAGATCCCGGGCTACACCCTGACCCATACCGCCCGTTCCACCGACCACTAATGCACGCATTACGCCCTCCCCGTCAGGTTAAATTTTCTTCTCGGCACATGTTACAAAAAAAGATTATTTCTTTTTGCGTAAAGGGACCTTGCTCTTATCAAACTCACCGTCCAGAAGTTCGGTCAGCACCCCGCAGAGTTTGTCCGGGCGCTGGACAAAAGCGTATCGATTTCCAAAGAGCTCCCTTGGTTCCTTATCAATCAGGTCGGCGCCCTTTTCCTTGAGTTCAGCCAATGCCGCCGTGAGATCATCTACCTTGTAGGAGATGAGAAATACACCCTCTCCCCGCTTGTTGATGAATTTTGCAACCTCTCCATCAGGCGAGGTCGACTCCATCAGCTCCACGGCCACGTCGCCGATGTAGTAGCGGGCAACCTTGATGTATTCAGATTCGGCAACATACTCCAGTTCCGGCACCAGACCGAAATTAGCCCGGTAGATCTGTTTCGTCCTCTCGAGATCTTTGACTGCAAAACAGATGTGGTCAATCTTCTCGATTTTCATATCTCGTCCTCAGAAGGCTTCAATGAGTCGTAATAACTTTGTTTTCACCTTGAGCCTTTGGCCCCTGGGCCCTTGAACCATCCGCTTTCTAAAACAGGCTCGGCTCGTCAAATTCTCCGTAGATACTGCGGAACACGGCCGTCATCTCCCCGACCGTCGCGTACGCCTTGCAGCATTCCACCAGATATGGCATCACATTCTTTCCCTCTTTAGTGGCTTTCTCCAGCTCGGCGAGCGTGCGCGCCACTTCACGGTTGTTTCTCTCGCGTTTGACTGCCTTGAGCCCCTCGATCTGTTTTTCCGCCGAGTCCCAGTTGTACTCGTGAAGCTCCACGTCCATGGGCTCCCCTTCAGTGTGGATATTCACGCCGACCTTCAAGAGCTCGCCTGACTGGATGCCTTTCTCAAACTCGTAGGCCTGCCTTGCAACCAGCCGTTGGATGTAGCCCGTGGCCACAGCCTGCACAATGCCGCCGGCTTTCTCTACGCGCTCCATCTCCTCTTCGATCTTCTGTTCCATCTCCTTGGTGAGTGTTTCTATAAAGTAACTGCCTGCCAGAGGATCAACTGTGTCGCGCAAACCCATCTCATCCATGAGGAGCTGCAGCGTACGCAACGAAATGATGGCTGAATGAGGGGTGGGGATGGTGTAAGCCTCGTCGTAACTGCAAAGCGCTATGGTCTGCGCTCCGGCCAGCGCGGCTGAAAGCGCGTAATAGGCGCCGCGCATGATGTTGTTTTCAGGCTGAGCCTTGGTGAGGCCGTAACCTCCTCCCCCGAAGAGGCCCCTCAGGTACATGTTCGAATCTTTCTTGACACCGTATTTCTCCTTGAGATTTCTTGCCCAGAGCTTCCGGCCGGCCCTGAACTTTGCCACCTGCTCCCAGATATTCCCGAATACATTGAAGTTGAAAGAAAAACGGCCGACAAATGCATCCACGTCGTAGCCCCTGGCGATCACGTTGTCTATATACGCATTAGCGATCAGGATGGCGTAGCCTATCTCCTGCGCCGGCGTTGCGCCCGATTCCCTGATGTGGTAGCCGCATACACTCACAGGGTTTGTGCGCGGGAGAGCCTCTATGGAATATTCGATCGTGTCGCCGATCAGTTTCACAGCCGGCTCCACGGGAAATATCCAGGACCCCCGTCCGATCATCTCCTTCAGAATATCGTTCTGCGGCGTGGCTGAGATTGCATCGCGTGCGTATCCGTATTTTTCAGCGACTGCCTGGTACATGGCGAGCATTACCGAAGCGACCGCGTTGATTGTCAGCCCTGAACCTATCTTCGCCAGATTGATGTCCTTGAAGGCCACCTCAAAATCGCGCAGCGTATCCACCGCCATGCCCACGCGGCCAACCTCGCCTTCGGTAATAGGATCATCCGAGTCATATCCCATCTGCGTGGGAAGGTCGAAGGCCACATTCAGCCCTGTCTGCCCGTGAGAAATCATGAGCTTGAATCTTTCATTTGTCTCGTAGGGTGTTCCGAAGCCTGTGTACTGCCTTGTGGTCCAGGCCCTGCTCCTGTACCCCTGGCGGTGAATCCCCCTTGTGAAGGGATACTGCCCCGGATCAGCCAGATCCTTTTCATAAGAAAAGCCGATCTTCTCCAGGTCTTCAGGGCCGTAAAGCGGTTTGACGTGAATGCCCGATTGGAGCGTCACATCTGTGATTTGGTCCTTTTGGTCCTTGGTATATTTTGCAACTCCCATGCTTCCTCCTAAGTCCGTTTCACATGATCACGTATGAAGGTCACTATTTCCGCAAAAGGCGTTCCACCCGGAAAGACACCTGACACCCCCAGGCCCTTCAGCGGTTCGATATCCTTGTTCGGGATCACACCCCCTACTACGACCATCTTATCGCCAATCCCTTCCTGCCCCACTTTCTTCATGAGCTTTTCAACGATGGGAATATGGGCACCGCTCATAATGGAGAGACCTATGATATCCACGTCCTCCTGGACGGCTATCCTGACGATCTGATCAACTGTTTTGTGGAGACCCGAGTAGATCACTTCCATACCGGCCTCTTTCAGCGCGTGAGCCACTACCTTGGCGCCCCTGTCGTGGCCGTCGAGTCCCGGTTTGGCTACCAGTATTTTTATTCCTCTTTGATTTTCCAAAGTATCCTCCCGAAATTGATTGCGCTGAAGCAATGATGGGATCAGGTCTTCCCTATAAGCAGCCTGCCCAGAAAATCCTTTATAATTTCGTGCGTGCCCCCGCCGTAAAGTAAAAAGCGGGCATCCCTGAAGTGGCGCTGTGGATCGTACTCATGGGCAAAACCATTTGCCCCCCAGATGCGCGTAACCTCATCGACCACTTTCACGCACGTCTCAGTTGCGAGCATCTTTGCCATGGCTGCTTCTTTGCGGCTTGGCAGCTTCTCCTTGATCCTCCAGGCGCCGTAGTAGACCATGAGCCGGCTTGCCTCCATCTCAGTGGCCATGTCAGCGAATTTTGCCCTGATAAGCTGATAACTGCCGATCGGCTTGCCAAAGGCAACTCTCTTCCTTGCGTACTCCAGGCCCTCATCATAAGCCGCCTGAGCGATTCCGAGCGCCATGGCACCGGTCATGACTCTCACCTCGTCGAGTATCTCTCCCAGGTAATCGGTCCCTCTGTTTAACTCGGCACCAAGTAGATTCTCCTCGGGGACATGGACATTGTCAAGCACAAGCTCTCCTGTAACGGTTCCCCGGCAGCCAAGCTTATCAAGGATCTGTCCTGGTGCAAAGCCGGGCGTCCCCTTTTCAACGAGGAAGAAGTTAAGCCCTTTTGCCCCGAGCTTGGCGTCGGTTGTGGCAAGCACCGTCGCCATATCGGCGAGAGGGCCGTTGGTTATCCACATCTTGGTCCCGTTCAACACCCACTCTTTCCCATCTTTGACTGCTGTGGTCTTGGTTGCCGAAAGGTCTGAGCCTGACTGATCCTCTGTGAAGCACATGGTTGCGATTTTCTCGCCTCTCATCGCAGGATAGAGACAGCGCTTCTTGATCTCCTCCGATCCGAAACGATAGATAAAATAGGTGCCCATGAGGATATTCATTATCACGCTCTGGGCAAAGCCAACCGATCCCCTCGCTATCTGCTCATAGAAGATCATGGCGGTTACAGGGTCTGCATTCATGCCGCCGATCTCTTCGGGATAGCGAAGCCCAAGATAGCCGAGTTTGCTGAACTCGCGCCACAGTTCCCATGGGAATTCGTCCTTTTCGTCAATTTCGCGGGCTTTCGGCACGACCATGCGGTCGATCGTCTCGGTAATCATCTTCTTGAAGAATTCCTGTTCTTCAGTCAAGGCAAAATCCATGGAGAATCTCCTTCCTCACAGGTAGTGGTGTTCAGGTTTCCTGAGTGTATCTTTTGCAATAATTGTCTTCAGAATCTCGGAGGTGCCCCCGCCAAACAGGAGGAATCGCGCATCTCTGAAATACCTCTGAGCAGGGTACTCCTCCGCAATGCCATATGCACCATGTATGCGCGTGACTTCGTCTACAACGTAGCAGGCAGACTCCGTGGAATAAAGCTTGGCCATGGCTGCCTCCTTACCCGTAGCGACGCCCGTGTCCTTCAGCCACGCTGCGTAGTAGGTAAGAAATTCTGATGCCTTAATGCGCATCTCCATTTCTGCAATCTTCTCCTGTATAAGTTGAAAATTTCCGATAGACCGGCCGAACGCCTCGCGCTCGTTGGCATATCTGAGTCCTGCTGCAAATGCGCTTTTTGCAAGGCCGAGCCCCAGCCCCGCGATCATCGTGCGGATCTCGCTCAGTATGGCGTCAAGTTGCTTCGCCCCCTTGCCTTCCTGCCCCAGCAGATTCTCCTCGGGCACACGGCATGCATCAAAAATGAGCTCACACGTGTTGGCGCCACGCGCTGACATCTTATCGATTTTTTGTCCGACCGAAAATCCGGGTGTACCCTTTTCCACCAGAAAAAAGCCCAGGCCGTCGAGTCTTTTTGCCGGGTCGGTGGTAGCAGCAACCGTCACAAAATCTGCGACCGGACCACTGGTAATCCATAGCTTTCTGCCGGTGATGTTATACCCGTTGCTGTCCTTGACTGCGCGGGTCTTGATGCTGCCAAGATCAGACCCGCAATCCGGTTCCGTAAAGGCAATGGTGCCTATCTTTTGCCCGCTGATAGCAGGCAAGAGGCATCGCTTCTTCTGTTCCTCAGAGCCGAAACGATAAATGAAATCGGTTCCCATCAGACACTGCATAGTCACGATTGCCGCAAGACCTATAGAGACCTTCGCCAGCTCTTCAGCAAGAATGGTGAACGTAACGCAGTCGGCCCCCATACCGCCGATCTCGGCAGGATACCTGATCCCGTAGTAGCCCAATCGACCCAACTCATCAAACAGCGCTTTGGGGAATACGTCGTCCCTATCCAGTGTTTGCGCTTCAGGAAGTGCCATGCGCCGAAGCGTCTGTGAAACCTGCTCCCGGAAGAATCGCTGTGCCTCTGTTAGTCTGAAATCCACCTGTTCCTCGACACGGATAGGATTTTTTCGACCGCACTGTAGGGATCTATTCTTCCATGTTTCGCGTCGTCGGCAATGAGCCTGCATTCCTGATCATTCTCGACCAGGCCGGCGAAACGTTTCCACATCTCTTCTTTGAGGAGGCCGTTCAGGAAAGCGGAAAGCTTTTCCTCCTTGATCTCTCTTCTCCGGTTATCTGCCTTTATGAAAAACCAATGTCTATTGATCTCATCCACGAGTTCTACCACGCCTTTGCCGCTATCGGCCTGGGTCACGAGCACCGGAGCAATCCAGCCGTTCTTTGCCGCGTTAGCGGAAGCATACCGAGCCAATTCGTGCTGTGCCTCTGTAGCTCCCGCGTGGTCACCCTTGTTCACGACCAGGATATCGCCAATCTCTATGAGGCCAGCCTTGAGCAGTTGGATCTCATCGCCGTAATCCGGAGTGAAGACGATGATGACAGTATCACAAAGGTAGAAAAGCTCCTTCTCCGCCTGCCCCGCCCCCACGCTTTCCACAAGAATCACGTCTTTGCCAAGGGCTTCCATCACGTACACGGCACCGGCCGCCGCACGGGCTATGCCCCCGGGATAGCCCCGGTGCGCCATAGAACGGATGAAGATGTCCTTCTTATCAGCCTCTTTCATGCGAAGTCGATCCGCGAGCAGCGCCCCACCGCCGCGCAAGCTTGTAGGATCAGTTGCGACAACTCCCACATTCCTGTTCTGTTCCACGAGGGAAACGGCGAGCCGACCCGTGAGGGTGCTCTTACCCGCTCCCGGCGGCCCAGTGATGCCTATCACATGTGCATTGCCCGTGTGGGCGAAGAGAACGGATAGTTCTGCGTAACCTTCAGCCTTGCCATTTTCAATGAGGGTAATGAGACGGGCCGCACTTTTCTCATCACCCTTAAGTATCGCTCGTGCGAGGCTGCTATCAGCCAAAGACAGCACTCCCCTTTTGCCGAATAACCCTACGGCTCCCGCTTCCGCGGGCAAATCGCGTTCCAATCAAGCTGGACAAGGATCCTTGCCACAAAAATCCTTTTGTCAGTATGTATACGGTATACCATATGCGTTAACCATAGTAAAACTATTTTGGCTTATAGATGCCCACGGGCGAGTCTGTTACACTCACAGCACGCGTTCGTGCAGGCCCGTCATGCATTCATCCGCGCTTGAAAGCGTGGTCCCCTGCTGACTCAGGCCGCCCGGCGGGACTCTATCTAGCGAGCACGGCGACCGGGTACCCGCAGCCGCGAAGCGGCTGGAGGGTGGAGGGAAGGCTCTGGCGGCTTCGCCGCTGGAGGGGGCGACGCGAGCCCCAGAGGCAGCGAGTCTTGCAGGACAGCATTCCCTAATGGTAGCTTACCAGAAACGGTTTAAAACAAACTTCACGCAGAAATTACATTATTAAAATGCTTGGAGAGGAGAAAAAAATAGGAATGGAAAAAGAACAACGTAAAGAAACGCTTATACTCAAACCCGTTTACGAGGTAGGGGTCAATACCGCTGTTACAGGCCGCAAGCTTCCTTCTTTGACCTGGATGAACAATGATCTTGTGCCGGGTTGCAATGTCTATGTCGAGTACGGCTGGATATGGGCAGTTCCCGACCCCAATCCGCTTATTGGCGAACACACCCATCACTACGATCAGATTGCATTGCACATAGGCACAGACCCCCACAATCCCGAAGACCTCGGTGCAGAATTTGAGATGGTTATCGACGGTAAACCAGTCACAATCACCAGGACGCACTCTCTCTACCTGCCGAAAGGAACCAAACACGGACCGGTGACATGGAAGAGAGTTGACAGACCGGTTATCGAAATGACGATAACACTCGGCGGCGGTACGGTTGAGGCAGTCGCACCTGGAGGGCTCAAGTAAGAAGAAACGTGTTGAAGCATCAAGCAGTCTGTGCTTAGTTTGCCAATGTTGAGGAGAATGCATGAAATTGAGGCGCCGGAAGATCGCTTTTGTCACGGTTATACTCATGCTTCTATTCGTTGCAGCCACAACGCAGGCGGAGACATGGAGCAGGCTCTACATCCGGCAGCTTCCTGATTCTGCCTTTGCAGTAATCGAATTCACACAGGACGGAAAGAAAATAAGACATCTTCCGCATCATCAGTTTAATGGAAAAGTTGATATCAACCACGTAAGGAGCGCTCTGAGCAGAGTGCATCAGGTCAAGTGGGTAGACCCTGCAAATTTCGTCAAGGCAAAAGAGCACCTTGAACAGCACTACCGGGAGTACAAGGAGCAACAGGCCAAACAATAGAAGGCTCGAGGCACAAGGTTCAAGGCTTTCGAATACGTCCTGCAAGGACTACTCTTCGCGTAGATAGAATGCAGTATGGCGATTTGTATTCAAGCGGAGAGCGAGGCGCTCAAGCCGCGAGGAGTGGAGGCGTACCTTGCGGTGCGTCGGAACGACGCGTGGCGAAGGCAACGATACTATACGTCTTGAAGACAAATCGCCATTAGATGCACATTAGAGGCGTTTCCATCTGTAATACTTCTCATCCGCAATACCCAGCATAGCCTTGTCGCCTGCGCTGTCACCGTAGGCATAAACGCGGTCAAAGCTCTTCACATCGTAACGCTCCGCGATTCGTCTGACCTTCTCTTGGCCAGAGCAGTTCCTGGTCGAAAATCTGCCTGTTACTTTACCATCTTCTATTGCGAGTTTTGTGGCAATAAGATCTAGTGCCCGGTCGGTGCACCAATCCGCCAGCCACAAGTCGATCGAGGCCGAGACCACGACCACTTTGTCTCCTTGTTGCTTGTGCCAAGCTATTCTCTCCAGCGCAATCTCTCTGATGAGGTGGGGTAAACGCTCCCTTGAGTATTTAGAGGCAAGCTCCACAAAACCCCGGGCATCCCACCCTCCAAAGAAATACGTGGAGACTATTTCCTTTGCGCGCCAGTTACTGATAAGACCCAGCACATTGCCCAAAAGCATGGGGCTCAGGAGTACAGCGCCAGTAATGAGTCTTCTGCGGCCCACCGCATAAGCAATGAAATCGCCGAAACTGTCTTTGAAGGTTATCGTGCCGTCGAAGTCAAAGAGCGCGAGTGCCATGGGAAGAGAATCTTTTCCAGAGGTCACAGATGAGGCATGCAGTGAGAGGGCTACTCGCCTCTTTTTGCCACTGGCCATAAATCCTGCCACCCGCAAACTGACCGACACAATAAGCTCCGATCAGCGCCGGGAAGGTCGCAAGGTGCCAGCCGAGTCCGCCCAGCACTCGAATGGAGATCGCCATGATGACCGGCAGATGCACCGCAGCAAACCACTGGAGGGAGAACTTAACCGCGTGGGCCCGCCAGTATCCAAATGGCAAATTGATTAGAAGAATGGTGGCTGATGCTATTCCCAGGTTCATGGCTAACGGTGGTGTAGTTTACCATCTTTGACGCTCCTCTGAAAAGGGTCCGGCCTGAATTCTATGTGTGGGACACAGAGCCCTTGCCTGGCGGTACCCTCTTGGAGCAAACATTTGAGTTTGCGTTCTTTTTTGACGAAAAGCAGCGGCCTCGTTTAAACTATGGCACTACTACTCCTGAGGATGAACATGGCTACAGAGGACGAACAGCTTACTGAAACAGGCATTGCCGACTTCAATCTACCTTCCACTCAGTTTGCTTCACCTGAACGAAAGCCGCTGCAGGTGATCCTGCACCAGTCTGATGTGTTGTCAAGAGCGCCGCTTCTTATCCGGGCGCTGGAGGCTATGCCGACTCTGTGCGCGATTCTTAACAAAGAACGACAGATCGTCTTTGCGAACTCTGCGCTTCTGCACGCACTGGGCCTGCGAGATCTTTCCTCTGTACACGGCCTGCGCCCTGGTGAAGCACTTGATTGCATTCACGCATTCGAGAGACATGAAGGGTGCGGTACCACGGAATTCTGCAGGACCTGCGGCGCGGTCAAATCAATTCTCAGCGCGCAGCAAGGGAATGAAAGTGTACACGAATGCCGCATTATTCGCAGGAGTGACCCGGACGCACTTGATCTCCGGGTGTGGGCAACACCGATTACAGTGGAAGGCGAAACCTACACCATGTTTACCGCGGCCGATATAAGCGATGAGAAGAGAAGGGCTGTGCTTGAGCGTATCTTCATTCATGATATCGTCAATACAGCAGGAGCCATTCTCGGGTGTTCCGAACTATTGGAAGAGAGTTCAGGGGAGGACTTCAATAAGTTTCAAAAACATATTCAGCTTCTCGCCGCACGCCTGATGGAGGAGGTTGACGCTCAGAGGCAGCTGATTGCAGCCGAACGTGGAGAGCTTTCCATCAATCCCTCGCCCGTAGACTCGTTGGAGTTGCTGGGAGAGATTGCCGCGCAACACAACGGCAATGCCGGTAAACGCTTCGTCCGGATCTCTCCTGAAACAAAAAACATCAGCTTCAGGAGCGATCGGGTGCTCTTGAGACGCGTCATAGGCAACCTTTTGAAAAATGCCCTGGAGGCCTCCAGCGACGGGGAGACAATTACCATAGGCGCCGGCGAGGGAGAACATGGGATCGAATTTTGGGTGCATAATCCCGGAACCATGGAGCCTGATGTGCGGCTTCAGATGTTCCAGCGCTCCTTCTCCACCAAAGGGGTAGGCAGAGGACTTGGAACTTACAGCGTACGGCTCCTCACCCAGCGATACCTCAAGGGGACCGTATCTTTCAGCAGCTCACCCCAAGAAGGAACAACGTTCAGACTCACGTACCCTCGCGAACTATAACCGTAACACCCGTACGGGTACCCGCCGCTCCCCATCCGCTACAACGACTCCAACACTTTCACCAGCATCTCGTCGTCGGTCATCAGCGGAGCGATCCGGTCGCTCCTCACCCGCATTGTATCTTTTGAATCTTTCACGCCCTTCTCCCGCACGCCAATAAACTGATCCGGATGAAACAAATTCCCGGACAGCACTGTCTAATGTTATAACTTAATCGCCCGATGAGCGATCAGGAAAAACTCAGAGACGGGAGAGAATCATATGATCAAGGCCGCACCTATGGTAAAGGGAATTCTTCTGCTGCTGGCGCTTTTGTTCCTGGGATGTTTGTGGAGCGGTGCTTCGAAGGTCACCCCCGCAGCTGCGGGCGCGCAGCCCGAGCAGAAAATTGCAGGAAGGGAGGCAAAACCGATGAAGTTTATTCCGTGGACAGGTAAAACCGGCAACGTCTGGAAAGCATACGACAAAGCCGTCTCTGAACAGAAGTACGCCCAGGCGCATGAAATAGCCGAAGACAACCTCAAGACCGCGCGCTCTTCTCAGAACAGTGAGGCATGGGTCCGCGCGCTGATCCGCTGCGTACAGACAGCGACTGCCCTCCACGGCTACGAGACGGCTGTTCGCCGGTTGAAGGAAGAGCCTTGGCCCGAGGACCTGCTCGCGCAGACTGTGCTTAATCTCTACTACGGGCAGTCCCTCATGACGTATGCCCACGAGTACTCCTGGGAGATACGGGGACGGGAAAAGGTTGATTCAAAAGGTACGGTCGACCTGAAGGCCTGGACTGTAGAGCAGATCTTTGCCGAGGCCCTGCGTTCATACGAACTAGTCTTCTCCCACAGGAAAGAATTAGGAGAACAGCCAGTGACATTGCTCTCGGAATATCTCCAGCTGAATAACTACCCCCCGGAGATCCGCCCCACCCTGCGCGATGCAATCACCTATTTCTATGCGGACGCGCTTGCTGACACGCTGGGCTGGGCGCCCGGGCAGTCGGACGACGTCTACACCATCGACCTGGAGAGGTTGCTCGCAGAGAAGCCTTCTCTGCAGATTGACCATCCGGTGGTCAAGTACTGCGAAGCGCTCGGTGACCTGGAATCGTGGCATAGGGGACGCAAGGAAATTGAGGCGGCCTTCGAAGCACGCCTGGAGCGGCTCAGGAAGCTCAAAACCAACTTCACAGAAAAAGCTGATAGGGAACGCATCCGAAAAGACCTGGAAGCGCGATTGTCCGACGTGCGCCGCTATCCCTGGTGGACCGTTGGCATGGCCACCCTCGCCGAACTTGTGAAGGAAGAGGATACACCTGACAACCTGGTTCGTGCCCACAAGATTGCCTCGGACGGGCACGCCGCCTACGCGGATTCCATCGGAGGGAAACACTGCCTCTACATTGTGAAGTCGATAGAGGCGCCGTCCTTCACAATAGAAGCCATGGCGCAGGACAACCTGAAGCGGGCGTCCATCGGCGTCGTGTACGACAATTTGACTGAACTCTACTTCCGCGCCTATGCAGGCGACCTCGACAACAAAGTCCGGAACGCAGACGATTTCAATGTCGCACTCAACGGTCGCGACGTAGAGCAGTTGATGAGCCGACAGAGACCCTACGCAGAATGGACGGTCAGCCTGCCCAAGGCCATCGATTTCAAGAGTCATCGGATGTTTGTGACCCCGCCGATGGATAGGCCCGGCCTCTACGTTGTGGTAGCCTCCGCGAAAAAAGACTTTTCAAAGGGCAACAATCAGATCCAGGCTGTTCCAATGAACCTCGGGGACCTGGTGCTCGCCACACGCACGGAAGGGACTGATGTACACGTCAAAGCTCTGCAAGGCTCTACGGGCACACCACTGCCAGGCGTAGACGTGACCCTCTATCGCCACGACTATCGAGAGAGGCATCAACCAATCGGAACAGAGAAGACGAATGGCGACGGGGAAGCAGTCTTCGCTGCAGGAACAAACGTCTCCTACTTTGTGGTGGGCCGATACAAAGACTGGACTGCGGTTGATTACCGCGGCTTTTCCGTTTATCCCCAACAACCACAGGAAATCACGAGGTCTGTTGTCTATACCGACCGGAGCATCTACCGGCCGAACCAGAAACTCTTCTTCAAGGCGGTGCTCTACCAGGGTCAGTCAGGCCAGGCCAACTACCGGCTGCTGCCCAATACTTCGCTCACCGTGTCACTCCGCGACCCGAACGGACAGGCAGTAGAACAGAAGCAGTTAGTGGCAAACGCTTACGGCACAGCCTCCGGCGAGTTTCTCATACCGGCTGGCCGCCTGCTCGGCCTGTGGCAAGTCGTCTGCTCCCACAGCGGCTCCACAGGCGTGCGAGTCGAAGAGTATAAGCGACCGACGTTCGAAACGAAACTGCTCGACCCCGAAGAAGAATTCCGTCTGAACAAACCTGCAACGGTCAAGGGCGAGGCCCGCTATTACTTCGGCCTGCCTGTTACCAACGGCAAGGTCGCATGGAGGGTAAAGAGGACGCCGGTCTATCCATGGTGGTGGGGCTATTACGGCTGGGTTGTTGAGACCAGGGGACAGACTGTGGCAACAGGGAACGCGACTCTTGGCGAGGATGGCCGCTTCTCCCTTTCCTTCACGCCGACTGCTGACGAGCGCCTGGAGCAGTCATCAAAAGGCATTAGCTATCGCTACGCAGTCGATGCGGATGTGACTGACGAGGGCGGCGAGACGCGCTCGGCTTCCCATGCATTCAGGTTAGGATTCGTGGCGGTCGAGGCCAGTGTCAAAACCGACAACTCTTTCTTTATGGAGCAGCAGCCGGAGAAGCTTTCCATAATGCGAACCAACCTCGACGGGAACCCGGCGCCGGGCAAGGGAACCTTTCGACTTGTCAAGGTAGCTCTCCCCGACAAAACACTCCTACCCGCGGATCAGCCTTTGCCTCCCGCTCCCAAAGGCTCGCCGGAGCCTCTTCTGAAGACTCCCGGGGATACCCAGCGGCCGCGCTGGGATGTGCAGTATAAGCCCGATGCCATCATGCGCGAGTGGCCGGACGGATCTGAAGTCACCAGTGGCGCTCTTATCCACAACGATCAGGGAGAGGCTGAACTCGCGCTTCCTGCGCTACCTGCCGGCCTTTACCGCATCAGGTACGAAACAAAGGATGCTTTCGGCGCAACATACCAGATGTCGAAAGAGATCCTCGTGGCAGGCCCGACCTTGCGCCTGCCCCTTCCCTTCCTCTTCCTCGTACAAAAGTCCTCGGTCCCTGTGGGCGGTACTGCCCGGTTCCTGGCGCTTTCAGGGTTTGAAGGACAGGACCTCATGCTCGGACGATTTAAGAACGCAAAGAAGACTGACGGACGGATCTTACACGCGGGCAGTGCGAGCCCGGTCATAGAGATTCCGATCACTGAAAAGGACCGGGGAGGATTTCTCTTTTTAGGCGCGACACTGCGCGACCATCAGTACGTGGAATTCGGCCGCACGGTGTTCGTGCCGTGGGACAACAAACAGTTGAGAGTTGAGTTTTCCAGGTTCCGCGACCGGCTACAGCCGGGCCAGAAAGAGAAATGGACCGTAAAGGTTTCTTCTCCCGATCAGGCAAACGTGCCTGCAGCGGCTGCGGAAGTCCTGGCCTACATGTATGACCGCAGCCTTGACGCATTCGCGCCGCATCATCCGCCTTCCCTGATGAGCATCTGGCCCAGCTTCCTGCAGCGGCCCTTTTGCAGGGTTTCCCTGTCGCTTGCCGGCGCCATCTGGATTCCAACCAGTGGCTTCAAGGATCTGCCTGCCTATCCAGCGCTTCAGCCTGACATGCTCAAGGCTTATGATCGCTATGGCACAGGCGGACCGGGACGCAGGATGTACAAGGCTGCTATGCCTATGGCGGCCGGCAGGTTGAGAGAATCGGAGGGCGCTGTTCTTGCAATGAAGAGTGATGCGGCGACGGCCGCGCAAACACCGGCTCCGAAAAAGGCTGCCGCAGAGGAGAAACACGAGACCGCTCCTGCGCCTGAACCACTGGCCCCGGTACAGCTGCGCTCTGACTTCTCCGAGACCGCCTTCTGGTTCCCGCACCTTATTGCGGCTGCAGACGGTTCGGTCTCTTTCGAATTCACTGTACCCGACTCCGTTACCTCGTGGAATGTCTGGGCACATGCTTTGACCAAGGACCTCAAATCGGGATCAGTCCAGAAAGAGACGAAAAGCATCAAGGACCTGATGGTGCGCCCCTATCTGCCACGCTTTTTGCGAGAAGGTGACAAGGCAGATATAAAGGTCGTGGTTAATAATGCTTCCGATAAAGAGATGAAGGGCACGCTAACATTCGACATCATAGATCCGGAAACGAACAAGAGCATCCTCGACACCTTCGGTATCACAGGCGGCGCTGCAAGGCCGCGGAGCTTTTCTGTTGGGGCTGGCTCAGGGACAAACCTGACCTTCCCGGTGACAACTCCTGCGCGCGTCGGCACGATAGCCTTCAAAGTAATAGCGCAGTCCGGCGATCTGAGTGATGGCGAACTCCGTCACATTCCGCTACTCCCGGGACGCATGCACCTTGCGCAGTCCCGTTTCATCGCGCTCAAGGACAAAGCAAAACGGACGATGACGTTCGAGGATCTGCTCAAGAACGACGACCCCACGCGCCTCAATGAGCAACTCGTGGTCACGCTCGATGCGCAACTCTTTTACTCGGTGCTCTCTGCACTCCCGTATCTGGTGAACTATCCCTATGAGTGCACGGAGCAGACTCTCAACCGTTTCCTCTCGACCGGGATACTTTCCTCACTGTACAACCAGTATCCGGCCATTCAGAAAATGGCAGAGCAGTTCTCCAAGCGAACTACGCAGTACGAACAATGGAACCAGCCGGACCCGAACCGGAACATGGCCCTGGAAGAGACACCATGGCTGCGGGAGGCCGCGGGAGGCGTTCTCGGGAAGGACGACCTGATCAACGTGCTCGATCCGGCAGTCACCAAGGCCCAGCGTGAAGAGTCCCTCACCAAGCTTCAGAAAGCGCAAACGTCGAGCGGTGGGTTCCCCTGGTTCCCCGGCGGCCCGCCTTCCCCGTACATGACTACGTACCTGCTCTTCGGTTTCTCGAAAGCACTGGAGTTCGGGGTAGATGTGCCGAAGGGAATGATACAAAAGGCATGGCAATACCTGCACCGGTATTACGTCGAAGATATCGTCAAACAGATGCGTGAGCGCAACGCCAACTGGGAACTGGTCACCTTCGTCAACTACGCGCTTTCAAGCTATCCGGATGTCTCCTGGACGAGCGGCTCCTTCACCGACGACGAAAGAAAGGCTATGCTCGATTTCAGCTTCAAACACTGGAAAGAGCACAGGCCGTATCTCAAGGGATTCCTGGCGCTGACTCTCAAGCGCATGGGGCGTACCAGGGACGCTACACTCGTCTGGGAAAGCGTGATGGATTCTGCAAAGACAACCGACGATCAGGGCACGTTCTGGGCCCCGGAGGATCGCGCGTGGCTCTGGTACAACGACACGATAGAGACGCACGCCTTCGCACTCCGAACAACCATGGAGCTGACGCCGACTGAGCCGAAAATAGATGGGCTCGTGCTCTGGCTCCTCCTTAACAAGAAGCTCAACCACTGGAAGTCGACCAAGGCGACAGCCGAAGTCATATACTCGCTGGCCGCATACCTCAAGACCACAAAGCAACTGGGGGTGAAGGAGGTTGCGCTTGTGACGGTCGGTAATCAGAAAACAGAGTTCGCATTCGATCCCGACCAATACACGGGAAAGAAGAATCAAATCGTCATCCCTGGTGATAAGATTGATCCGAAAACAACTTCCACAATCTCCGTGGAGAAGGAAACGCCCGGTTTCATGTTCGCGTCCGCAACCTGGCTTTTCTCAACCGAGAAGATGCCGGAAGAGGCACGGGGTGATTATCTCGCCGTTTCCCGTTCCTTTTTCAGACGAATCAACACAGGCAAGGAGTTTGTTCTCGAACCTCTGAAAGAAGGGGCCACACTGCAGGTGGGAGACGAGGTCGAGGTACAGATCTCCCTCCGCTCGAAGCACCAGATGGAATACGTGCACCTCCGCGACCCGCGCGCGGCAGGCTTTGAGCCTGTATCAGCCCAGTCGCGCCACCGGTGGGACCTCGGCGTCTACTGGTACGAGGAGATTCGCGACAGCGGGACCAACTTCTTCTTCGAGTACCTGCCACAGGGTGAATACACCTTCAAATATCGCATCAGGGCAGCGGCAGCAGGCACGTTCAAGGTTGCGCCCGCAACCGTCCAGCCCATGTACGCGCCTGAGTTCACAGCGTACTCAGCCGGTGCACAGGTAAGCATCAAGGGAGAGGCTAAGTGAAAGGCTAGCAACAGGACTATTTGATAATGCAAATTGCGAGACAGATATCTCGAGCGTCGATGGACGCTATGTTCAGACACCATTCTTTACTTGTGTTCCGGCCCTTCTCGGGCCACGCACGGGTGAAGATTTTTCTTGCATTACAGCGAGCCTATAGTAAGATGTCAGTAATAAAGTCAGGGCCTATTGATCTAGATTTCAAGCAATTCCTTTAGGTCCCGTGCCCATCCGGCAAAACGCACGATCTCAAAGGGTTGCTAGAAGTGTAGGTTCTGTTTTCAAACTAGAAAGCATTAGGGCTTGAAGGCCTTCTTACTATATGGCATTCTTCGCACAGGCTGCAGCGGGATGCAGTCCAGGGCGGTAGCCTGTACGCGCGGTTCGTGAGATGAAAGAGAGCTGTCACAAGGCTTCCTTACTTCCTCATCTCGATTCCAAAGAAGGGCCTTCGTATCTGAAGATAACCCTGGCAACCCAAGAACCTCTTCTCCTGGAGAAGACGACCACGCCCTTCCTGATACTAAGCGAGCCTGATGGGTTCTCCCAGCTTATGGAAGCACAGTTCCTGACAGACAACGGAAAACTCCTTGGAAAAGTTTTCCTGCTTGTTCAGAAGGACCGCTATCGCCTCACAGGGAACGAGCTTTGGCCGATCAAAAATCCAGATGTTGAAAATGGCTGGCAGCGTGCATTCTCGTTCTTTAAGGAGGAGCATGCCAGTCATCAGTTACGTGCCTTCTCTATCCAGGTCTCGCCGGAGGGCAGATTACTGCCTCTGGCGCCTCTTTTCTTCTGCAAAACCACACAGCGCTTCTTTTCCCCGCCCTGCCCCAGGTGCGGTGCATTGCTGGAGCAATGCACGGACGATGAGGTGCTTTTAGCCAGGGGTCTTCAGCCGTATTCACACTCGTTAAAGCGCTACCTGTCCTGCCCTTCGTGCCCTTCCGTCGGGGCATCCGACTTCTATGTCTATGAAATGGACAATAACGATCCGCCTGATCTGAAAGATCGTTGGACGTTGATCAAGGAGTTTCGCCTTCTGGCTGAGAACAGCGTCATTTCAGCAAAGTTTCCTTGTCATTCCTGTGTCAGGCACGAGGAATGCTATGGACCGGATATTCCCGCCTTGTCGAGAGTGGTGCCATTCTCCTTCTATCCCTTCCATCTGCTGGTTTTTGAAGGAATGTCGCTACACGCTTCCGATTTCCTCGCGCTTGTGTCAGGGGCGCCATTTGAAGAAGTCGAAGCTGGGCTTAAGATGAAAGGAGAGTTCGGGCGACTCCATTGCCTGAGGGCAATCAGGGATGCCGGACTGCTCGAGACTCTCTTCCTTTATGCACTCAATGACAAATTCTTTCTTGAGGTGCTCTATCTTAAGCTCTCTTTCCTCAGCGAAGTAGCCAAAGTACTTTGCAGCACAAAGACCCCCGGACAACGGTCTACCCTATCCATAGAGGGCATGTGGCTTAAGATTGCTGACCAGACCGGCTTTCTTCCCTCCTTGTGGAATTTCAGGTGCGGATCCTTCGTGCTCAGTGGACCCGCGGCGCACACCACGGCTGCTCCTGTCCTGCCTTTCAATTCTGTTCCTTCTTTTCTCGGCAGGCTCTGGTTTTACACTCTCCTGGCCAATAAACAACAAACCATAACGGAGATCTCGCTCGCGCTGGAAGACTTTATGTCCCAAGCCCGCACAATGCAGGGTGATGCTTCCAGTCGCTCTTTTGAGGGGCTTACCCGTCCCATGTTCTTCCCGGGCAATCTCCTCTGGGCTTCCCCGGATAAGGAGGTGCCGCCAGCATGGCGCCTTCTCTGGGAGAAATGCATTCAGCTGGGATGGTCCATGTATCTACAGGGTGTGCGCGGCGAAGTCGCGCAGCCGCTGGACACATTCATGCTCGATCTTGAGAACGTGAGAGCTGAAGCGAGATCTCTTCTCTTTGAGTCCAAACCCGATTACAGCTCGCCTCTGATCGAACAAACCGAAGAATGCTCTGTAACTGCCCAAACAGAGAACGATGCGGCTATCCGCACCGCACTCCTCAAACTGATGGATAAATGGAAATCTTCG
>DATKNH010000088.1 GCA_035541455.1 Syntrophorhabdales bacterium | reverse complement strand
AAACCGAAATGGACATACGTGATGCCATAAGCCAGAGGAAGAGTATCCGGAGCTTCAGTGCGGAGCCGGTTCCGAGAGATAAAATCGAGGAGATCTTGCGCTACGCTATTCGGGCCCCTTCTGCCAGTAACCTGCAGCCATGGGAGTTTACCGTCGTCATGGGAGAGGAGAAGGGGCGGCTCAGCCGGCGGCTTGTGAGGGCCTTTCGCGAGAGGCGGATTTCCTGCAGCCCCGGAAATGTGAGGCCCCTCTCAAAGATATTTGCCGCAAGAGGTACGGAGTCGTTCGAAGGCATGAAGCTGTACCTTGATGAGATGAGGCGCGACTTCAATCGATTCATCAATGAAGGAAGCTGCAGCTTTTACGGTGCACCGGTAGCCATTATTATCTGCCTCGACAACGCGTTCTCGAAAGCCCGGCTCGTCGATATAGGGGCAGTGCTCTGATATCTCGTGCTGGCGGCCCACGCCTCTGGCGTGTGGACGTGCCCCATCGGACTGATTGCCGCGTACGAGGACGACGTGAAAGATGAGTTGAACGTACCGGAAGAGAAGAGCGTGGTCATAGGGGTAGCACTGGGACATCCCGATTGGGAAAGTTCCATCAACAGGTTCACATCACCGAGAGATAGATTAGAAGCATTCGTGCGATGGATGGAATAGAGGCAGGCATGATCGTAGACGGATGCTGGCGCCGTGAAGAGCGGGAGAAACGTGATGGGCACATCGCGGCTATGCGAAGCATGCGGTAAAAAGATAGATGAGGAGCAAAGCTACCAACACATGGGGAGGACCTATTGCGAAGACTGTTATATGAACATCTTGTCTCCCCCGAAAGCGTGCGATCCGTGGGCCGTCTATACATCCCGATCCTCCCTGCAGGGACAGGACAAGTTTTCTGTGCTGACGCGTGTGCAGTGCCGTATCGTTGCTCTGATCAAGGAAAAGGGTGAGGCTAGCGCCGAAGAGATTATGCACGACGTCCATCTGACTGAACAGGAGTTCAAGAGAGAATTCGCGGCACTCAGGCATATGGAAGTTCTCAAAGCAACAAAAAAAGAGACACAGATTTGCTACACGCTTTTTGATGCATAATGTGAGATCATCGATAGGATCTCATCGAAATAAACGTGAATTGAGGAGGTAACAGATGAAAGTATGTTTTGCAGTTGAAAAAGACGATGGAGTCAAAAGTGTGGTGTATGGTCATTTCGGATCTGCCCCCGCATTTATCGTGGTAGACACCGAGATCTCCAAAACGGAGACAGTCAACAACCGCGACCTCAACCATGTGCACGGTGCGTGCAATCCGATCCAGGCTATAGGCGGGCTGAAGCCCGATGCCGTGGTGGTCGGCGGAATCGGAGCGGGGGCGATCAACAGGCTCAATGCTGAAGGCGTCAAGGTCTACCGCGCCGCGGCAGAGACGGTACAACAGAACCTGGATCTGCTCAAGGAGCATAAGTTACCCGAACTCACTCTGCAGCACGCGTGCGGCGGACACGCCCAGGGACAGGGCGGCTGCGGACACTGATTAAATCAGGAGGATCAATGCCTATATTCGAATACCGTTGCAACGAATGCAACGAGGTGAGCGAGTTCATAGTATTGGGAAAAGAGGAGACACTCCGTTGTACGAAGTGCGGGAGCCAGAATCTTGTCAAGTTGATGTCCGCCCATAATGCGCCTGCTTCCGGGCGCAGCCCTGTTGAACAGGCATCGGGAGGCTGTTGCGGAGCGCCCGGTTCCTGCGGCTCCCCGGGCAGTTGCTGTTCAGGATAAAATTCGCTTATCGGACAGATTCGCGGTTTGCGGATTGGATACGGCCGGTCCTGTGACCTTTGCCAAGAGGAACCCGGATGATCCCGAAATGGGGATTTCGGAAAGGTGACCGTACCGGATGCGTTGGGCATCAACCACTGGATCGTGATAGAAATTTTTGTAGCGGGCGGTGTAACCCTTTTTCGACGGTTTGAGCGGGAAGGGTTTTAGAGATGCGCATGCTTGATCTCTGGCTTAGAGAGGTGAAAGAAAAGTCTGACCCTGACTCACTCGGCATGATCCTCGTGCATGACGGCATTGTCAGGGGTACGTCAAAAACAGGCCAATGTATAAAGGGCATGCACCTCTCGCATGATAAAGAGAAACTTGATCTGGTAGCGAGTAGGTTGCGGATGCGCGAGGGCATTGTCGATATAAGAGTCTGGATCAATAGCGGGAAACTCAAGGTGGGGGACGATATAATGCTTGTCCTGGTCGCGGGCCGCTTCCGCACGGATATCCTGCCTGTCTTCACGGAACTTCTGACTGCAATCAAGGGTGAAATCGTCAGGGAACGCGAAATCTCGTAGCCGATCACGTTCTCCAAAAGTGTCCGGGAGACAGGCAGCAAACAATAATCCTCCTTAGCGCCATTGCAGGATGGCGTTCTACCGTTAATCATGCACGTGACATCAAAAATATCGCCCTATCATTTAGTTGTTGCAATATATAGAAACATTATATATAATGAACATTGCGACCACGAAGTCGAAGTTAGTTTTGGCTTCCGGGACCAATACAAGAAAGAGGAGGTTATGATGCTTGAGGTAAATCTTGCAATTGATGGTATGAGCTGTCAACACTGCGTGATGCGGGTTAAGAAAGCACTGGATCAGATGCCGGGCGTATCGGGATCTGAGGTGAATGTTCGCAGTGCGAAGGTCACGTACGATGAATCGAAAGTCAAAAAGGAAGATGTGGAAAAGGTAGTGGAGAATGCAGGCTACACGATCAGAAGATAGAAATAGCCAGAACGTGAGGCATGGTCTGTACTCCATAAACAAATTCGGGTGGACGGGAAGAGGAGAAGGGTAAAATGTCAGGGACAAGTCAAGCTATTGTGCAAAATCGCAACGTTGAAGAAATAAGAGACAGGGCTGCCCGCCCTAGTTCGACTGTAAGCGAGCGAAAGCAAGAACTTGATCGAAAGCAGAAAAGGAGAAGCATCCGGCAGACGATTATAGGCACCGGATTCCTGGGACTTGTAGCAACTGGATGGGTTTACCCTGTTGTCGGTTATTTCATTCCGTTGTGCATGCTATTGGGTATAGGAATCGCTCTGTTCCGGGGCCGCACATGGTGCAATTGGCTTTGCCCCAGAGGTTCCTTTGCGGATGGTCTCCTGAAAAGGGTGAGTTCCGGCAAAAAGATTCCTGAGGTCTTCCGGTCGCTGCCCATGCGTGTCGGAACGCTCACGTTTCTCATGGTCATGCTGGGATTTCAAATTGTAAGGCTCTGGCCCGATGTCTATGCAATCGGTGGTTTCTTCGTGATGCTGTTGACGATCACGACAGGTGTCGGAATACTACTCGCACTTCTCGTTCATCACCGCACCTGGTGCTACATTTGTCCAATTGGAACCATGTCCAACTGGGTGGCCGCAAACAGACGGCCGCTTAAGATGGAAGCAGAGAACTGCGTAGAGTGCAAGCTTTGCGCAAAGGTTTGCCCTATGAAACTGAAGCCGTACGAGTTGAAAGACACGGAGCGTATGTCGCATGGTGGCGACTGTCTGAAATGTGGACTCTGCGGCCAGGCTTGTCCATACGTTGCGCTGTCGTTTAAAGGGTAAACGGTTTCTAACGGACGCATGGGCTGTGCGCGCGTTACCCGCGAATAAGACGTGGGTGAAGGAGTACGACAGGGCGTTGCGGAGAGGGGAATCTCGCGAGGTTTTGTTGACGATGCAGGTCACAGACGCTACAATGATGCTATGATCCGAGATAAAGGAAAAAAGAAAACAGGTTCTCGTTTACAGGAGGATACGGGTATTTTTGAGGTGCAGGCCGAGGTATGCCAGACTCTCGCCAATCCTAAGCGGCTGCATATTCTCAGTCTTCTGAAGAATGGTGAACTCTCTGCAGGGCAGATGATGAAGGCAATGGGCATCCCTAAAGCCAATCTTTCCCAGCATCTCTCGATTATGAAGCAGAAAGGTATACTGATTGCGCGGCGGGAGGGGACCGTCATCTATTACCGTCTGGCCACTCCCAAAATTACAGATGCGTGCACTATAATGCGAGACGTTCTGCTCCAACTCCTTGAGAATCGTGAGGAGTTTTCGAGACGCATACGAGGCGCCAACTCGGAATCCTAGTCTCCAGCGATCTAGTTCATCTTGCATGTCCATTATTAAACGAAACGAATTGCGTTCTCATTCGTTAAAGGGAATAGGGTTCTGTGATGGCCGCGTCTACGACGAGACCAAGGATCCGCGTTATGACATGGGTGAGAAACGGCTCGAACTGCAAAGACTCACTTGCTTTAGTCTGCTAGATCTCCGGCGACCTATTCTCAAAGAGAAGTTATGATTATGATAAGAATTAATGAGTTGACACACGATGCCCAATACTCCTGATATAATTGCAGGCCGAATGCGTCGTTAAAGGGAGGAACCATTGGAAGGTGAGGCCATGAGAATCGTCGTAATAGGTGCGAACGCGGCCGGATTGCGTGCGGCGGCGCGGTCGAAGCGTTTATTGCCGAAAGCGCAGGTTACAGTCATAGACTACGGGCAGTTCATTTCATACGGCGCCTGCGGCATGCCGTACTTTGTCTCCGGTGATATCGCGAGCGCTGATAAGCTGCGCGAAACGGCTTATGGGGTGATTCGCGATCCAAACTTCTTCAGAAATGCAAAAGGACTCGAAGTTGTGATCCAAACAGAGGTAAAGCAGATTGACCGCGGGGCGCGTAAGGTCATCTGTGAGTCAATGGTAAGCGGGGAAACAAAGGAGTATCCTTTCGACAAACTTGTTCTCGCGACCGGAGCCTCTCCCGTTATCTTTCCGGGAATTCCAGGTAACAGTCATCGGGTCTCAACGTTTAAAGTGCTGGAAGACTCTATCGCTTTACGCGGCGCTCTCCAGGCCGGGCAGATTTCATCGGTGGGGTTGATTGGCGCCGGGCCTATCGGTTGTGAACTTGCAGAGGCTTTTACTGCTATGTGGGGCGTTCGAGCAATGCTGTTCGAAGCTGCCCCCCAGATTTTACCCGCAATGCTTGATCCTGAAATGGCGAATGCCGTGGAGGCATACCTCATGGAGGAAGGGGTGGAGGTGCGCACGAATTGCCCGCTGCAGGGCATAGTTGAATCTGAAAACGGTGTCACCATCAAGACACCCCAAGGCGATTTTCTGGCTGATCATGCTGCCGTTGCAATAGGCGTCAGGCCCAACAGTAAGCTCGCTGCTGATTGTGGTCTTGAGATCGGGAGAACCGGAGGAATTGTTGTCGACGAAAGGATGACCACGACCGATCCGAACATTTTTGCTGCAGGAGATTGCGTGGAATTAACGCATCTCATCTCCGGCCAGCCGATTCTCCTGCCGCTCGGTTCATTGGCCAACCGGCAGGGTCGTGTCATCGGCTCCACTATCGGTGGCGGAGACGAACGGTTTGAACGGGTGGTGGGTAGCGCTGCGGTAAAGGTTTTCAGTATGAATGTGTCGGCCACGGGGCTTACTGAAAAGTCGGCCAGAGCATCGGGCTTCAAGGTTGGCGTTGCATGGGGAAGTTTCACCGATAGGGCGGATTACTACCCGGAATCTCAGAATGTTCATTTGAAACTGGTGTACGACAAGAGCACAACAAAGCTCCTCGGTCTTCAGGGTTACAGCAAAGGCGAGGTGGTGAAACGAGTCGATGTATTTTCCACTCTCCTCAAACACGACGGAACGCTCGCGGACCTGCTCGACGCTGAGTTCGCGTACGCACCGCCTTATGCGCCGGCAGTCGATCCGCTCTACTCACTCGCCTGCGTGGCACGCAATGAATTCATGGAAGGCGTTGAAGCACTGCCTCCCGATGCTGCGATCGATGACTGTATTATCGTGGATGTCCGACGCACCAAAGAAGCAGCAAACCGTCCTCTTCCTGAAAAGGATACGATCAATGTCCCCTTCGAAGAATTCCGGGTTCTTTGTGATCAGGTGCCGAAAGATAAAGACGTGGTGTGTGTCTGCTCCAAGGGGGTCCGTTCGTCCGAGGCTTTCCGCATCCTGCGCGAGAAGGGCTTTGCCAGGATCAAATACCTGGCTGGAGGCTCACTGATGAAGCCAGGCAAAAAATAATCGCGAGAACCACCAGCGATATCGAATGCTTTCTTAGATAAAGAACTCCGGCCCTTTTCGATCGCGGCAGGTAGTGCTCAATGTTTGCGCCCGTTCCGCGAGCTTGGGGTGTACACGGCGGGCGCCGCTCGGGCAGTTCTTGACGCATGCACAGCACGCCATACACCTTGCGTTCTCAGTCAACACAGTATCATCCCGTATAGTGACAGCTTGTGCCGGACAGATTGTTACGCAGTTTGCACATTTGATACAGTTCGCTTCATCTGTGATAGGAGGCGGCGGTGAAGGATTTCTCGCTTTGTAAGGGAAGTTGCCTGGGACTTGCAGAACAACGGTTTTGGCGATGCCTTTGCCTATCTTTTGTCGGATCACCTTCCCAAAATTTTCAGCTTTCTTGATATCCTCTCTATCAGGTCTTCCTTCTGCGATGGGAGCAATAGAAGTGGAGAAGGAGTGCTCGCCTATGAAGGCCGCTGCCGCAACAGGTTTAAAGCCGCACTGTTTCGCAAGTTCAGTCAGTTCGAGGAGCGCATCGTCATACGCTCTGTTGCCGTACACGGCAACGACAACCGCCGGAGTGTTCTGCGCTTTTATTCGTTGCAGCGCCTCTATTGCCCTAAGCGGGACTCTACCGGAATAGACAGGCGTGCCGATAATAGCGATGTCACTCTTTATTTCGATGCTGTCAGTCGCTCTTGTCACTTCACGCGTCAGATCAACGTGATTGACATCATCGGCAACAATTCCCGTGGCGATTGCCTCGAGTACCTTTCGAGTAGTCCCTGTTGGTGAGAAGTAAATAAGACACACCGATCTCATGCCTTGCCTCTCTTGTCGCAAACTATGACCTGATCCCGCGCGCTATCTCAAATCAACTTCCAGTCCCACCAGAGCGCCTGCTTTGCGGTACGTCTGCGGCAAAGGATAGTCAGGCCTCATGTCGGGTACGAACCGGGTGTACCCCCGGCCCGCCTCATCCAGAGCTCTCAACCCGAACATCATGTCTTTCAATCTGTGGGTGGGAATCGAGAAGATCATCTCATCATCTCTGGCCAGGGCATGGGCACGATCACCGCCGCACGGCACGGTCACCTGACACTCACCCGTCTTCAGCACGGGCACGGTTGACTGTAAGCACGCACCTCCCGGATCAAGCGTAGATTCGACAATATACCCGTCCTTGTATTTCACCGCAGACAGCAGGCACCGCAACTGGTTCGTGTTGCAGTAGATCACCACCACGTCAGGTTCGAATGAGGTCCTGCTCAGAGGAGCGGATAACACGCCAATGTATTTTCCGCATTCCAGGCGGGGAAACGTCTCTGCCAACTTCCTCGCGGTCTTCGCATCGTCCACCATGAACTTCACAAAGGTGTTCCCTTGCAGGAAGAACTCCGGAGGCTCTGAATGTCCGAAGGCAATAACCGGCAGGTAGCACCAGTGGTCTTCCTTCAGCATCGCCACCGTCGCTCTTTCGCGGCGGGACATCGCAAATGCCTGACACAAAGCCAGGTGGGTTCCCCGATCCTTCTTGGGCCTGATTGCTCCCTCGGGAATCGCCTTTTCATCTTCGAGCAGCTTCACTGCAACGGGAGACGTTGCAAGTTGCAGTCGTTTCTCCATCTCCTCGCCAAAGCCATTCAGTTCATTCAAAGGAAACATCAAACCTCCGTAAAAAGAGCTTCATGCTGTGATGGACTTTTTACCAAACGGAAGGAGAAAACTCAAGCGCTCCCCGGATCGCTGCTGTTCGTGCAGACAGGAAAAGGTGACAAAGCTTGCTATGATGCTCCGATCAAGGTCTCGGGTGTATATAGGGTGCAGAATGGCACGGTTTAATGTTATATTTTGCCGCGAGCCCTATCGTTAAAACTAGCGAGTATTCGTTGTATTCCGACGGACGGAAAGAATATATCTTCCCGATTTTTTATTTTGCACCACACGTTCAATCGGAGTTTCGAAGCATCACAACTTTCTGGCAGGAAAGGGGCTAAAGAGATGCTTGTCTCAATGAGGGGGAGATGGTGAAAATCGTCAGCGACAGACTCAAACTGAGTACCAAAGGCAACAGGACTCTCATTAACATCACTGAACCTGTGATGGAGAAGCTTCAGCAGTCTAAACTCATCATCGGCAATGTAACCGTCTTCGTTGTCGGTTCGACGGCGGCGATCACGACCTTCGAATATGAGCCCGGATTGAGTAAAGACATGCTCGAGTTCTATGACAGGCTCGCTCCGGAGAAAAAATCGTACCACCATGATGCGACGTGGGGAGACGCAAACGGCTTCAGCCACGTTCGCGCGGCATTTACCGGCCCTTCTCTGACCATACCCTTTGAAGAGGGGAGGCTCTTGCTCGGCACCTGGCAGCAGGTGGTGCTGGCGGACTTCGACAACAGGCCGCGGGAACGGATTATCATCATCCATATCATCGGGGAGTAATGAGGCCTGTTACGGGTTAATACGCCCATGGCGTTGTTACGGGTTACGAGTCAAGGAACAAAGCATGAAACGCGTAACTCGCAACTCGTAACAGCTTTTGGATGTTCAGCGGTAAAAGACTGCTCCGGCGAAGCTCACCGAGGATTTTCCATCAGTCCACTGGTCGTAACTCACAATGTCGCACGATGATCCCTCGAGCAGAGAGAGCTGGAAATACATGGGCGCGAGACCGCAGATCCTTCTTCTGTCCTCTTCCGCGCGGATTGCTGCGAGAAAACCGCCGCCATCCACCTTTCTGACTCTCTCCAGGATTTCTTCATCTTTTGTCTTCGAGTCAAACAGTGTTGAATGGTCCAGGGCGTACCTGTCTCCAAATTGGGCTCCGATGTGAGCCAGGTCAGCGCCGGCTATCACCAAATAAGGTTTGCCATACGCTTCAAGCACCTGCTTCAGGTTGTCGCAGAGATCGCGCAGGATGCCTGTGTCCGGGTTTTCCTCGCTGCTCATGTACTCATGCATAGAGCCGGTAAGAATGCAGAGGGTCTCGACGTTCCTGCCCATGAGCTGATGCTGGATGATGGGAAGCTGGAGCTCGATGGAATGTTCGGTTCTGTGGCACCATTCGTCCAGATGCCTGCTGAGGACGGGATTGGCCCTGACGAGACGTGCCATCTCTCCCGTACAGGGCAGAATACCGAGGGGAGTGCAGAAATCCTTGAGAGAAATATTCCACAGATTCGGGGCGAGGCCATGACATGTTCCGATGATAACAACGAGTTCTTTGTCGGTAAGCGGGAGGTATTTGTACACCTCTCTGTAGACCTTATACCCCCGGGCGTAGTCGATATGGGGAGCAAGGATACCCAGCATGTCTCCCTTTGCTTGAGGACTTTCAGTCCCCGCGAACAACTGGTTGAAGTAAGCAAGCAACTCCTCTTTTTCTTCGGGATAGCTCCTTCCGGAGCAACATGGCTGCCGGTACAGGGCAGATTCATACTCTTGCTTTGCCTTCTGCAGGCAGTTCTGGAAGCGTTCGTTGTCCAGGAGAAACCCTGCGTCCATAGCCTCGACTACGGACTGAATCTGTTCGAGATGGACGAGGGTTCCCGAAGCCCTCGTGTATTCCTCTTGAAGGTCTCTCAAAGAACGCTTGCCATCCATGAGCGCGATCAGAAAGAGCACGTCCCTGGAGACGACAAGCGACGATTCTGTTAATCCTTCGTGATCTTTGAGGTAAAACATTTGCCTGCCGTCCTGGGATACGGGCAGAACCTCGACCCATCTCATTTTGGGATGTTCCTGAGAGTATTCCATAGCGGGCAATATATACCACAGCTCGGGCAATAAAGATAGTTGGCATGGGACGCAACCTATACGTTGCTTTTTGAATATATGCTGCTTATAATAAAAACCACGTCTGTATTCCAAGAGATACTATGCGTAGAATTGCATTCGTTATGGTCCTTATTGGTCTCTTCGCTTTCTGCTGGTACGAGCAAGGAAAGGCCAAGCAGGAGGATTTTCCTGTGCCGCGCCCGCCCTTCAGCGAGGGTATCTTCCCCTGTTCAAATTGTCACGCGGGCATGGAAGTAAATACCAAGAGGCGGGAGCTGAAAGAGGAACACACGAATATCAAGCTGAAGCATGGATCCATATCCCGCTGGTGCCTTGACTGCCACGACGCGGCCAACCGCGATATGCTGAGATTGGTCAACGGCGACCAGATTGACTTCAGCCACAGCTATGAACTTTGCGGCCAGTGTCATGGCCCAACATACAGGGACTGGAAAGTTGGAGTTCATGGGAAGAGAGTCGGCTATTTCGACGGTGGCCAGAGAACGTACTTTCTCTGCGTGAATTGCCACAATCCCCACGATCCCAAGTTCAAGCCCATAAAGCCTGAGCCGCCGCCGTTCAAACCGCTCTACAGATACGATCCAACAGCAAAGACGGGACAGGCAGGACAAACGGGAAAACAGTAATGGCAGGTAAACGTTACTCACGGAGAGATTTCATCAAACTGGCGTCTGTTGCCACGCTTTCGGGTCTTGGCCTGTCAGGCATCTCCTGTAAGAAGGCGGATCTCGAGGAGTTCCTCCAGACGCACTACCTTGAGATGACCGAAGAGGATAAGAAGCGGACGATCGCACGTCTCGAAGAGAAGTACCTTAAGAAGTATGGCAAGCAGTTCACGATAAGCACGAAAGGGGCAAAGCCAGGCACTCTGTGGGCCTATGGCCTTGACCTGTCGAGATGTATAGGGTGCAGACGTTGTGTCTACGGGTGTGTAAAAGAGAACAACAACTCAAGGTACAATCCGCAGCTGCAGTGGATCAGGGTCATACGGCTTCCCGAAGGCAGCCTTATCAATCTTGAGAATGCGGAACACTACTACAACCCGTCGCAGGTGCCTGAGCCGGGTTACGTCTATATGCCGGTGCAATGTCAGCACTGCGAGAATCCCCCGTGCGTGAAAGTCTGTCCGGTGCGTGCGACCTGGAAAGAGCCTGACGGACTTGTTGTGGTCGATTATAACTGGTGCATCGGGTGCAGGTACTGCATAGCGGCATGTCCTTACAAGGGCAGGGTCTTTAATTGGGCTGAGCCGAACATTCCCACAGAGGAGCTCAACACAGCAGTTCACTACCTGGGCAATAGGCCGCGCTATAAGAATGTCGTCGATAAATGCACCTTCTGTGTCCAGAGAGTTCGCAATGGAAGATATCCTGCCTGCGTGGAGGCCTGTCCCACGGGCACGCGTAAATTCGGCAATCTGCTTGATCCGGACAGCGAGATCCGCTATCTGCTCGATCACAAGAGGGTCTTCAGGCTGAAAGAGGATTTGAATACGGAGCCAAAGTTCTATTACTTTTTCGGACTGTGACGGTTGATATGGAAGCGTGGAAATTTTTCAAACGGACGCTGGTTCTTGTAGCTAAAGGAAGACCGGTTTATTACCTCTGGTGCGCCCTCCTGCTTTTTGTGATCGCAGTCGGTCTTTGGTTCTATGTAAAGCAGATGGAAACAGGTCTCATCCTCACGAGCATGAGAGACCAGGTCTCCTGGGGTCTCTACATAGCAAATTTTACGTATCTTGTGGGCGTGGCGGCCGCGGCCGTGCTTCTCGTCATCCCGGCCTACGTCTACCACTTTGACCCTATCAAAGAGATTGTGGTTCTCGGAGAGCTCTTCGCGGCTTCGTCGATTGTGATGGCGCTGCTCTTTGTTACGGTCGATCTCGGGAGGCCTGACAGGTTCTGGCACCTCATGCCCGGCATCGGCAAGCTCGCCTTCCCGAACTCGTTGCTTGCATGGGACGTAATAGTCCTCAATGGCTACCTGGCTTTGAATGTGATTGTCCCTGTATACATTCTCGTCAACTCGTACTATGAGAAAGAGCCGGTCCGTTCCTTTGTGGTGCCGCTGATCCTGCTCTCCATCCCGTGGGCAGTGGGCATACACACGGTCACGGCCTTTTTGTACAACGGGCTTGCGGCCCGCCCTTTCTGGAACGCCTCTATTCTGGCGCCGAGGTTCCTGGCGAGTGCCTTCTGCTCAGGTCCTGCGATGGTGATCATTATTTTTCAGGTGATCAGGAAAGTCTCCCAGATAAAATTCTCGGATGAGGCTTTGTTCAAGATCGCCGAGTTGATCGCCTATGCCATGTTTCTGAATATCTTCCTCTTGGGCGCGGAGGTGTTCAAGGAGTATTACTCCAACACCATTCACCTGGCGCCGCTCCGTTACCTCTATGAAGGATTGCATGGTCACCGGGCACTCGTTCCCTGGATGTGGCTTTCCCTGGCATTCAACATAACTGCGTTTATTCTCTTTCTTGTGCCAAGCACAAGAAAGAGACTCCCCACTCTTAATCTGGGTGCCTTCATGATTATCGTGGGTGTCTGGATCGAAAAGGGACCGGGCTTTGTGGCTCCGGGATTTATTCCCGATCCTCTCGGCGAAATTTATGAGTACTTCCCCAATTTTTCCGAGTTGGCGATCTCCCTTGGGGTATGGGCCTGCGGACTGCTGGTCTTCACCCTGTTCATGAAGGTGGCGATTCCAATTGTACGCGGCGACTTTGTACACTCAAAGTACGCAAAGGACCTTACGAAAATCGAGCCCAGATAGGGGGCTTTCCTGGTGAAGTTATTCTGGTGGGAGTAAGTATGCCTATTGACAGGCGAGCGTCAGTTATATTACTTTACGGGCACTTGTCGGATTGGTTTTATGTGGAAACGCACACCTGAGCAGATACGTCACCTCATCGTTCCTGTGGTCGTACTGATCGTGCTCTATTTTGGCGTCAGGCATCTGCTCATCCCTTCCACGTACGGCCTGTGGGGGCACTACAGGGCTAATTCCGTCATAGAGAATGCTGAGATCCCGGTTAAGTATGCCGGAAGCGAAGCCTGTGCGGATTGTCACAGCGAAATCTCTGCGACGAAAAAAGAAGGCTTTCACCGGGGTCTGGCCTGCGAAACATGCCACGGCGCCGCCTACATCCACACCCAGGACCAGGAAAAACAGAAACCGCAGATTCCTCGCACAAGGGCCAACTGTCTGCTTTGTCATGAATATCAGCCGTCTCGGCCGACGGGTTTTCCGCAGGTTGTATCGGAGTCGCATAACCCGTTGAAGCTTTGTACAGCCTGTCACCAGCCGCATGATCCAAAGCCGCCCCATCCGCCCAAAGGGTGCGAAGCCTGTCATGCCACGATACAGCGTACCATCTCGATTTCACGCCACGGGAGTCTCGCGTGCACGACGTGCCACGAGGTCCCGGTGAACCACAAGCTTTCCCCTCGGGCCAATATGGCAAAGAAACCTCAAACGAGGGACGCCTGCGGCAAGTGTCATGCTCAAGATTCCACGGCCGGAAAAGAAATACCAAGGGTCGACATGGCGACCCATGGCGGCAAGTATCTTTGCTGGGAATGTCACTATCCGCACATGCCTGGAGCACGATAGATGGAAAAAGAAGGGCCGGGAGACAGCCCGGACAAAGGCAAAAGAGATTTCTGCAGGATGATCCTCGTGGGGGTTGCGTCCCTCTCTGTGCCCGGTGCCCTTGTTGCGGCAACGGAAAGGAAAAGCCTGAGTGACTGGTATGGCATCAAGTACAAGCCTGCAGAACATCTCTACGCGATGGGGATTAAAGTCGATCGATGTATCGGCTGCGGCCGTTGTGTTGACGCGTGCAAAAAAGAAAACAATGTGCCTGACTATCCGTTCTACTTCAGAACGTGGGTGGAACGCTACATAGAAACGGAGGATGGTCAGACTACCGTTGATAGTCCCAACGGCGGTAAGGATGGTTTCAGAGCTCCTGTATCGGATAAACGAATTTTCAAGACGTTCTTCGTCCCGAAAATCTGTAATCAGTGTGAGAAACCCCCGTGCGTCCAGGTATGCCCCGTCGGAGCAACGTACAGAACAGAGGACGGTGTGGTGTTAGTCGATTCGAAATGGTGCATCGGCTGTCGTTACTGTATCCAGGCCTGTCCCTACGGCATGCGTTACATTCATCCGACGAGACGTGTTGCGGACAAATGCACCTTCTGTTACCATCGAGTCGTTAAGGGGCTGTTACCTGCATGCGTTGAAGTTTGCCCGACGCAGGCGAGGGTCTTTGGTGACCTCAAGAGCAAAGCGAGTCCTATTATCCAGTTCATGCGTTTCAACAAGACATTTGTTCTGAAGCCGGGCCTCAACACGGAGCCGAAAGTCTATTACGCGGATATTGACCTGGAGGTTCGTTAATTTTGGATCACGAAATTGCGCGTCTCTATGAAACATTGAAACTGGTAGTCGGGTTTATTTATCCCAACGAAATTGAATTGGGATGGAATCTTCTGATCGTGGTGTACCCGTATATCACAGGACTTGTGGCCGGAGCCTTTATCCTCGCTTCGCTGGTGAAGGTGTTCAAAGTAAAGGAAGTGCAGCCCACGTATCGTCTTGCGCTCCTGACAGCCCTGTCGTTTCTGCTCGTGGCCCCTCTGCCTCTCGTGGTTCACCTCACCCACCCTGAAAGAGGATACGAGATGTTCATGACGCCGAGCCCGACTTCAGCCATGGCGATGTTTGGGTTCGTCTACATATGGTACCTGATGGCAGTTCTGCTCATGGAGATCTGGTTTGACTATCGGAAGGACTTCCTGGAACTGGCCGATCAGGAAAAAGGATACAAACGTTTTGTGTACAGACTGCTCTCGCTCTTTACCAAGGATCGGTCTCATGAGGCATTTGCGTTTGACAAGAAAGCTGTTTACGCAATCACGGTTGTCGGTATTCCTTCTGCGTTCCTGCTTCACGGGTATGTAGGTTTCATCTTCGGTTCGGTCAAAGCAAACCCATGGTGGTCGAGCGTGCTCATGCCCATCGTCTTTCTCTTCTCTGCGATAGTGTCGGGAATTGCGCTGGTCCTTTTGATCTACATGGTCGTTGTTCTGTTGAAGCGACAGGAACCGGATATGGCCTGTATTGACAAGCTGGCCAGCTTTCTTTTTTACATGATGATCGTTGATTTCTCCCTGGAATTTCTCGATTTCGTGCACCGTATTTACCAGTCGGAAGAGTCGATCCATATTCTCGCGCAATTGATATCCGAAAGGCTTTTTACCAGCCTGATCGTTATCCAGCTTATTCTGGGCATGATTATCCCGCTCGTAGCGATAGCCCTCATTAAAATGTTCAAGTGGCCAGCGGAAATCAGAAGGCTGAGCTACTTTATCGTCGGTCTCCTCGTCCAGTTCGGGATTTTCAGCACAAGGTGGAATGTCGTCATTGGAGGACAACTTTTCTCCAAGAGCTTCAGGGGCCTCACCGCATACAAGATGTCAGTGGGCGGGATCGAAGGTTTGCTTGTTTCGCTAGCTTTTCTCGTGCTTCCATTTGTCATTCTTTATGTTCTCATCAGATGGCTTCCCCCGTGGGAAAAGGAAGAGACGCCCCCGGTTCAAGGCTGAGCACCTCTCGTCTGTTCGTGTCTTGACAGCATGCTGCGGCAACCTCATCTTATAACAAGCTGTTCCAATCACTAATCAAGAATGCGGGGGTATTTATGAGCGAAAAAATGCAAAAGAAGAATCTCTCGAATCCCGACGAGACCCGTACGTTTGATAAGGGGAGGGTGGAACTCGTCACTATCGGGGGCGTTACCTTTGGCCGCGCAACGCTTGAGCCGGGATGGAAATGGTCGACCTGCGTGAAGCCAATAGCTAAGACGAAGAGTTGCGAAGCTCCTCACTTGCAGTATCACGTATCCGGACGTCTCCATGTGGTAATGGATGACGGCACCGAAGCTGAATTCGGTCCCGGCGATGTATCGCTTCTTCCTCCGGGGCATGACGGCTGGGTAGTCGGAAATGAGCCCGTCGTCGTGATCGATATCTCGGGCATGGTCAACTACGCCAAATCGTGAGGAGCTACTATAAGGCCGAGAAGAACGCATGAGCCGGAACACTGTTCGTTCCACGAAAGTTCTTCCGGCTGGTCCAATTAACCTTTTCGCTCAATGTATTGCAGACACTACCAGGCGAAGCGACCTTAGTTATCCGCTACCCTGCAAGTACGTCGGAGTAACGCGCGACGCAGGCAACGAAGCAGATGGGCTTTTGACGAAGTCGTTGTTCATCCATAATTTCTTGACACGCTTATGCGCCTCCTCTACAATCGGATCAAGGGGGGTGCAGCATGGTCCATTACGCCTGGATAATCGCTTTCACGGGTACGCTTGTCACGATCCTCGCTCACGGCTTCGGCAGGATGTCTTATTCAGTGATCCTGCCATCCATGCGGGAGGGTTTGTCCCTCACCTATACGCAGGTGGGGCTTATCGGCACCGGTAATTTCATAGGCTATCTCTGCCTCTCTATTGTAGGAGGCTTTCTTGCTGCGCGCTTCGGCGTCAGGAGAGTCGTTTTTATCTCCCTTCTGGTCATAGGCATCAGCCTTGTTCTGACGGGATCCTCTAATTCCTTTGTTGCTGCCTTTTTCATGAGATTGATCACGGGTCTGGGGAACGGCAGTGCTTACGTGCCCATCATGGCCCTTCCCGCTGCATGGTTCGTGGCACGCAAGAGGGGCTTGGGCACAGGGATTGTCTCGGGAGGAATCGGGGTGGGGCTTTTTCTTTCAGGGCTGATTCTGCCGGGAGTCATCGCCCGTTTTGGAACTGTCGGTTGGAGATACGCGTGGTATTTCATGGGCATCACAGTGTTCATACTATCGTTCGTCTGCTATCTTTTCCTGAGGAACACCCCAGCGGAAAAAGGGCTCACTCTGTACGGGGGAGATGAGGACAGGACGCAGGGGCCTAAGGTGACGCTCTTTTCTGCATGGAAAGATGTTGTGAGAGAACCGGAGATATGGAAATTGGGCTGTGTCTACTTCATGTATGGATTCTCGTATATCATCTACCTCACGTTCTTTGTGGCGTATATATGCAAGGAATGCGGTCTGAGACCGGCTGATGCCGGCAGGATGTTTGCGGTGCTCGGTCTTTTCAGTATTTTCTGCGGTGTGATATGGGGAGGCGTCTCTGATCTTCTTGGCCGGAGGTACGGTTCCCTCCTGGCATACCTTACGCTCGCAACTTCCTACGTCATATTTGCATTCTGGCAGAATAGCGTCGGATTCTATGTATCCGGTGTGATCTTCGGTATAACTGCGTGGTCTATTCCTACTATCATGGCAGCAGCATCAGGCGACGCGGTGGGAGGAAGACTTGCTCCTGCAGGGCTCGGGTTCATCACGCTCTTCTTTGGTGTCGGGCAGGCTCTCGGCCCTGCTCTCGGCGGATGGATTAAGGACGCGACGGGCACATTCACTTACGCCTTCTTGCTTTCTGCAGCAGTCTCTGTTGCCGGCGCCCTGGGTTCGCTGATTCTGCGCAAACGCTTCGCCTAGCGAGCAGCTTCGATCATCATCTGCCGGCCATCGCCAGGTCAAAGAAGATCTTTGTCGATAGCCAAAGGCCGGCGGCTGCTGGCCGCAACTTCGCAACTCCTTGACATTTAGGCTTCCAGTGATCAGATTGAATTACATCTAGGATTGGTTCTTAACAAAACGGCACACAAAAGAGGGGGATGCATATGGAACGTACGGGGATAGTAACATTCGCAGGAAATCCGCTGACCCTGCTCGGCAATGCAACCAGGGTCGGGGACAAGGCTCCTGGTTTCACGCTGATCGACAAAGAGTTGAAAGAAGTTTCCCTTTCCGATTTCAAAGGAAAAGTGAAGATTTTGAGCGTCACACCATCGCTTGATACTCCTGTGTGCGATTTGCAGGCCCGCAGGTTCAATGACGAAGCGCAGAAATTATCAGACAACGTGGTTATCATGAACGTCAGTATGGATCTCCCGTTTGCCATAGCGAGATATTGTGCCGATGCCGGTGTCGACAGGGTCAAGGCGCTCTCTGACCACAGGGAGGCTGCGTTCGGCACGTCTTACGGAGTGCTTATCAAAGGATTGAGATTGCTGGCACGTTCGATCTTTGTTATCGATAAGTCTGATACGATCACGTACCAACAGATTGTGCCTGAAGTGACCCATCATCCGGATTATGACAGGGCGCTCCAAGAGGCGGCCAAATTGGTGGGCTGAAAACTCTTGATCCGAAAGGCTCTGGAGCGACCCCGTGCTCAACAGGAGGCAATTCATAGAGGTAGCCGGCATTGGCCTGATGGCCACATCATGTGGCCTGCAGAGAGCATCAGGCAGCACACAAGAGAAGGGAGGAAGACACATGTACACGGCTAAGGACTATAGCAAGTTGATAGGCATGCAAGGTTTCAGTGAGACGCTCCTGAAGAATCATTTCACTCTCTATCAAGGTTACGTTACCAACAGCAATAAACTTATTGAGACGCTGGACGGGATGGGGAAGGCGGACAAGCTGGGCACACCGGAAGCCGCAGAATTAAGGCGGAGACTGGGTTGGGAATTCGATGGCATGCGGCTGCACGAGTACTATTTTGAGAATCTCGGCGGCAAGGAGCCGATTAACAAGGATGGAAAGCTGGGTAAGAAGATTGCTCAGGACTGCGGCAGCTACGAGGCGTTCGAAAAAGAGTTCAAGGCGGTTGCGAGCATGAGAGGCATCGGCTGGGCGGTGCTTTACCAGGATGTGACAAACGGGAATCTTATTACCTTCTGGATCAACGAGCATGACGTGGGCCATCCGGCAGGCTGCAACCCTCTCCTGATCTGTGATGTATTCGAGCATGCATTCATGCTGGATTATGGACTCAAGAGAGCCGATTACATAGAGGCTTTTTTCAAGAACATAAACTGGGTAGCGGTTGAAGCGCGGCTTAAGTAAGCCGGGTTCTTTTGACCCATTTCCTCGGCGAGGGGGCAGGCTCTTCGGGAAACGAAAGAGGTAGGCGTTTCAGGTATAGCGCTCACCGGTGGAATAGACGATGACAATGCAACGTGCGGTGAAACCATTCATCCTGCTGTGCTTGGTTCTTTTTGTAGCCAGCGGCTGGTATTGCCATGTTCGGGAGATTTACGCGGCCTCCGACACTACCCGCTCCGCCAGCCTGAGACCCGTCGCGCCAAAGGAGGCGCGGGAGCTCATTGAGCGAAACAAAGGTAATCCCAATTTTGTCATACTTGACGTACGCACACCCGATGAATTCCGGAGCGGTTACATTGAAGAGGCCGTCAACATCGACTACTACGGTCCAGGTTTCCAGGTAGAACTTGGCAAGCTCGATAGAACCAAAACGTACCTCATTTATTGCAGATCGGGGAACAGAACTGAAGATACTTTTGAGATGATGAGGCAGTTGGGATTCAGGGAAGTTTATCCCCTGGAGGGCGGTATTAAGGCGTGGCTCGCGGCAGGTTACCCGGTAAGCGGACAAAAGCGTTGATAGTTGTTCACAGTGCGGCTTAGGGAAGGGTGTTATCATGGTTTTTAAGCATCGGCTGTACATTCTTGTGGTGGATGACGAAGAGGATATTGTTAACGCGACCAGTTCCATGCTCGAGCGCCTTGGGCACCAGGTAAGAGGAGAGACGCAGAGCCTGAACGCTTTGAGGCGGTTTTCAGAAGAACCGGAGATGTTTGATCTTGCTATACTTGATTACGTGATGCCTGAATTGACGGGTCTGGAACTTGCCCAGCGTTTCAGTCGTATCCGGCCAGGCTTCCCGGTCCTTCTTTACGCAGGGTATAAGGATAGGCCTTCTGCAGAGAAGCTGTCAGCCGCCCACATCGGACGTTTCATTGTAAAGCCATCCACCATGGAAGCGCTCAGCGGGATGATACGTAAAGTTCTTGCCGGGTAAGAATGCGCGACCCATTGCTTATGGGTCGCGTTACGGGTTGCGCGCCGCAAGCTGAAGTGTGCAGCTTGGTTACATGCTTGGGCTTCGACCACTACGCTGGACAGATCGCCGTTAGATTCAACGGGTGACTTTCTTCCATCTTGCCGCCCGTAAACGGTCGCTTTCCCGATTCCCCTTACATCAGGTCCTTCCTCGTGCGGCGTCCCTTGTGACGTTGACATTTCAGACGAATGCGGTTATATACTGATTTGGCATCTCTAAGCCTTCCTGAAAGGTAACCGAATAGTTGGATTACGAAATCGTCCCCATCGTCACAATGAGAGAAGGTGAGGAGGGTGTGGTCGAGTCTGTCTCCGGCGGCGAGCGTCTGGCCTCCAGGCTCGCAAGCATGGGCCTTCTCCCCGGAATAAGGGTCAAAGTACTGCGTAACAAAGGGGGCTCTGTCATTCTCCTTGCCTCGGAGACCAGGGTGGCGCTCGGACGGGGCGAGGCCTCGACGATAAGTGTCAGGAGGACGGAGACAGCCCCTGGAATCAGAAAACTTCTGGTCGGGCTTGCCGGCCAGCCGAATGTGGGCAAGTCCACAGTATTCAATATTTTGACAGGGCTGTCGCAGCATGTCGGCAACTGGCCGGGGAAGACCGTGGAGAAAAAGGAAGGTGTGCACGTCGCGGGGGACGTGGAGATGCACATCGTGGACTTGCCCGGCACATATAGCCTCACCGCATTCTCAGAAGAGGAGCGGGTGGCCCGAGAGTATGTCATACAGGAACACCCCGATGTAGTTGTGCTTGTGGTGAATGGCGCAGCCCTGGAGAGAAGCCTCTACGTGCTGGCCGAACTCCTCCTTCTTGATCCGCCGGTTATTCTTGCAGTGAACATGATGGACGTGGCTGAGGGCCAGGGGGTGCATATAGATGTCGAAGCCCTGGGGCAGGCCCTCGGCATACCGGTGATCCCGCTTGTAGCCACCAAGAACAAAGGCGTCAAGGAACTCAGGTCGATGGTGGTAGCCCTGTCCGAGGGCAAGCTGGAATATCATCCGCACATGCCGGCCGTGTCCGCGGACCACGCGCTGATTTTTTCAAAGTTGCTCGATCTGGTGAAGGACTATATTCCTCCGCTCTACACAGCTCGTTGGGTTGCAACGAAGCTCATGGAAGGCGACCCCGAGGTCGGCGAGTTGCTTAAGCAGATGGTTCCTGAAGCATTGTGGAACGAGATTCAAGGCTTACTCATCAAGCATGAGGATGCTCTCCGGGCAGTGGTTGGCGGCCGCTACGACTGGATTGAAGACGTGACCCGCGCAGCCGTTTCCCGATTCAGGAGAGGTCAGGTACTGGTGACCGACCGTATCGATCACATCCTGACGCGCCCGCTGTTCGGCATCCCGATTCTTCTCGCGATCCTCGCCCTGGTCTTTCTTTTGACCTACAAGGTAGGTTTCCCCGTGCAAGACCAGCTGCAAAAGTCGATGGTCTCTCTTGCCGCACTCCTTGAACCTCTCCTCTCGGGTACGCCGGAGTGGGTAAAGGGCATGCTGATAAACGGAGTGATCGGGGGTGCCGGTTCGGTCTTCACCTTTCTCCCCATCCTCCTGATATTCTTTGCCTGCCTCTCCTTTCTTGAAGATGTGGGCTATATGGCGAGGGCGGCCTTCGTCATGGACCGGTTCATGCACATCGTCGGGCTTCACGGCAAGAGTTTTCTGCCCATGTGCCTGGGGTTTGGCTGCAATGTGCCATCCATCATGGGGGCGAGGATCGTCGAGTCCCGCAAAGCCAGAATGCTGACAATTTTTTTGACGCCCTTTGTGCCCTGTACCGCGAGGTTGGGCGTCCTGATCTTTGTTTCCGGGGCCGTTTTTGGGAGAAATGCCTATCTCGTAGCATGGCTGGTTATCGCTGTCAATATCCTGGTTCTGGGGATCTCAGGAATGGCGATCAGTAGATTGTTGCTCAAGGGCGAGCCGACACCCTTCATCATGGAGCTGCCCCTCTATCACAAACCGGACGCCCGTACTATCCTTCTGGTTATCTGGAACCGAATGGTCGCTTTTGTGAAAAAGGCAGGCACGGTCATCCTTCTGGTGTCTGTTGTTATCTGGATCCTGTCAAACATGCCGGGTGGATCGATAGAAACAAGTGTTCTCGGTTACATAGGCAAGGTGATAGCGCCGATTGGGCGGCCGCTGGGACTTTCGTGGCAGGAGATGGTCGCCCTAGTGTCAAGTCTGCTCGCGAAAGAGAATTCCATAGCTACGCTCGGGGTATTATACGGGGTGGGGCGGGAAGGCCTGCAGGGAGTGCTCCCCAAGGTCATGAGCCAAGCGTCAGCTTTCAGCTTCGTGGTAGTTCTTATGCTTTTTATACCCTGTGCGGCAACAGTGACCGTGATGAAACAGGAAATGGGGAACTGGAAATGGTTTCTGGGTTCGCTGCTATTCATGCTGCTGGTATCATTTCTCGTTGGTCTCGTGGCATTTCGCGCTGCCCTTTATGCGGGGTACGGATAACCATGAGGCGGCCCGAGAGAGACATTGATCCTTTTTTGTTCCTCAATCCGTGCTTTCTGCTGGCACCGTCTTTGCAGCTAAACTATTTCTGGAGATTTCCGAAAATTAGTAATCAATTTATCGGAGGGACCCGTACACCTTCCAGAACATGCTGAACATTTAATGAGACGCTGATGGAATCTAAGACAAGAATACTGATCGTTGAGGACGAAGGGGTGATCGCCCTTGAACTTCGGGACAGGCTCACCGACATGGGCTACGAAATCGTCGGGCCTGTACCCAGCGGTCAGGAGGCTATCGATCACGCCCGAAATCTTGTTCCCGACCTCGTCCTCATGGACATCATACTCGCGGGCCAAATGGATGGTATCGAAGCCAGCGAGATCATCAGGAACAGTTTGGACATACCTGTTATTTTTCTGACTGCCCACGCAGACGAACGTACCTTGCAGCGGGCAAAGGCGACCCAGCCCTTCGGGTATATCCTGAAGCCCTTCAATGAGAGGGAACTCCAGGTATCGATTGAAATGGCCTTATATAAGCATCAGAAAGAGAAGATGGCCCGGGAACGGGAAGAGTGGCTGAGTGCAACGTTGACAAGCATAGGTGACGCTGTCATAACCGTGGATGGCCGATCCCGCGTGACATTCATGAATGCAGCAGCCCAGGGGCTGACTGGCTGGAACGCCAAAGATGTCATAGGCAGGAAAGCGGCGGATATGTGTAATATTATACAGAACGACGGAGTGGATGCTGACCGGTTTATCTCCCAACGTGCCGTGCGAGAGGATATCCTCATTAATAAAGAAGGCAGAGAGATACCTGTTGATTACAACGCTGCGCCGATAAAGAATTACAAAGGAGACACTACAGGCATGGTCTTTGTTCTCCGGGATATTTCCGAGCGCAGGGCAGCCGAAGAACGGATCAAGTATCTCAGTTTTCACGACAAACTCACGGATTTGTACAGCCGTGATTATTTCGAGGAAGAGCTCCGACGCGTCGACACGCCGCGAGAACTCCCCCTCGCCTTGGTGATGGGAGATGTTAATGGCCTGAAACTTGTCAATGATGTATTTGGCCATGTTGAAGGGGACAGATTGCTCCGCAAGATTGCGGAAGCCCTGAAGGGTGCGTGTCGCAAGGAGGACATGGTAGCCCGCTGGGGAGGAGACGAATTTGTGGTTCTTCTGCCAAGAACGACAGAGACTCTCGCGATTGAATTCGCCAAGCGCGTGCGGGCTCTCTGCAGCGAGTCCGGTGGGACCCCCATACAACCTTCCATCGCTCTGGGAATCGTCACAAAGGAAAGGGCGGATCAGAACCTCGGTGAGCTTTTGAAGATTGCGGAAGACCGGATGTACAGGAACAAGCTGATGGAGCGCAAGAGCACACGCAGCGCAATTATTTACTCACTGCAAAAAACAGTGCAGGAGAAAAGCTTAGAGATGGGCGAGCACGCTGTGCGGCTGAAAAACATGTCGCTTGAAGTGGGTCGGGCGATAGGCTTGCCCGACGACAAGCTTGATGAACTTTCCCTGCTCGCCATGCTGCATGATATCGGGAAGCTCGCTATATCGGATCAGATACTGGGTAAGCCGGGCAGGCTGCTGCCTGAAGAGTGGGAGGCGATGCAAAGCCACCTGGAAATCGGCTACCGCATCGTGGAGTCGACACCGGAGTTGGCCCACATCGGGGAGGCATTGCTCGCCCATCACGAGTGGTGGGATGGGACCGGTTACCCGAAGAGGCTCAACGGCGAGCAGATACCTCTCATCTCCCGGATACTGGCTATTGTTGATGCGTATGACGTAATGACTCACGACCGGCCCTACCGGCTCGCGATGGGCAGGGATGAAGCGCTTCGTGAATTACAGCAATGCGCAGGCACCCAGTTTGATCCCCGGCTCGTCCAATCGTTTGTTCAGTTGATTTCCTCGAAGCAATCCGAAGATTCGGAAGCCACTGTCGGCCAAGTATCGGTCAGCTCTAGTTAGCGATCAGCAATCAGCCTTCAGCGATCTAAACCTGTCCATGCCGATTTGGATTCAAGATGCATACCGAGGTGCGCCGAACTCTGGGCTACGAAGGCGTACCTTGGGGTACGTCGAGGAACCAGATGCTCTTGCGTGGTACCCGGGCGCTTCCAAAACGATGTCCCCCGGTCGCCCGAAGGTAGGGGCTTGAAGGCGCGAAGGCGCATCCTACACCAAGTTGTATTCAAGCACAGAGCGAGGCGCTCAAGCCGTGACGAACGGAGGCGGCTAGAGTACGTCGCAGTGAGACGCGGCGCCGGCAACGAAGCTATAGGTTTGAAGACAACTTGGTGTTAGAACATGTAGCGGCGCATGTTGACGTTGAGCACCAACCCCGCCCCGATCAGGCTTGAAATGAGGGATGAGCCGCCGTAACTGATGAAGGGCAGCGGGATACCAACGACCGGCGCCAGATTTATGGCCATAAGAATGTTGATGGTGAACTGTATAAAGACGATGGATGTGATGCCAAAAGCTATGGTAGCGCCCACCTGATCAGACGCGCTTTGCGCGACCTTAAGACAGCGCATGATAAAAGAGACGAACAAAAGAAAGAGCACGACCGAACCGATAAAACCCCATTCCTCTCCAAAGACCGTGAATATGAAGTCAGTGTGATGTTCCGGAATGAAGTGGAGTTTGTGCTGGGTGCCGTTGAGGTAGCCCTTTCCCAGAAAACCTCCGGAACCGACTGCGATCTTTGCCTGAATGGAATGGTAACCGAACCCGGATGGATCCAGATCTGGATTGAGAAGGCTCAGGACACGCATTTTCTGATAGGGTTTCATCAGGTATTTCCAGAAAACCGGCAAGGCAGCAGCTGTAACCGCAAGAAGAAGGGCATACGTTGACTTTCTTAAACCGACGAACCAGAGAACAGAGAAGCACGAAAGCAGTATGACGACAGCTGTTCCCAGATCAGGCTGCTTGAGTATGAGCACGCACGGGATAAGAATGAGAACAAGAGGGAGCACAATGTCTCTCAAGCCAAGAGGTTCCTCTTCCTTCTTCTGATGGTGTAACACTGTTGCGAGCAGGAGAATCATGACCGGCTTCATCAACTCCGAGGGCTGAAACGCAACGCCGGCTATGTTGAGCCATCTCTTGGCTCCCCCCGCTATGGTTCCGAGAATTAGCACGACAAGGATAAGAAAAAGAGTGATACCGTAGAAGTATTTGGCATAGCTTGCTATTACCCTGTAGTCGTACGAGACGATCACAGCCACGGCGACCAGCCCGATACCCATGGCGAAAACCTGCTTTACCAGGAGGTTGTATGGTCCGCTGTCCATTGAGCGTGCCGCACTGATCAGGTTGAAAAGGCCCACCGCGATGAGGGCAAAACCGTTACAAATAAGATACCAGTCGAGGTGGTAGAGTCGTCTCTTGTCGATGTACATTCACTGATCCGTGATCAATTGGGCTGCAGTTGCGCCGACTTGATCTCTTTCTGCTCTTTAAAGTAGCTTTCTGTCACGATCTTTGCGATGGGTGCGGACATAGAGGCGCCGTGCCCTCCAAACTCCACAAGAATAGCCATTGAAAGCACGGGATCGTCACTCGGTGCAAAAGCAACAAACCATGCATGATCGCCCTTGCCGCTCCCCATGGAAGCGGACTGGGCTGTGCCCGTCTTCCCGCTTATGCTTATATTGGACAGTCGGGAAGCGTAGGCAGTGCCTCTCGGTTCGTTCACCACGCCCTTCATGCCCTCTTTGACGATCGCCATAGCCTGTTTATTCACCTTCGCGTTGGTCAGCATTACCGGCTCGAATACCTTGAGTACTTTTCCCTGGGGAGCTACTATCTTGTTTACGATCCTGGGCTTGAAGGTTACGCCTTCATTCGCTATAAACGACGAAAGCTGTTGAAGCTGCATTGGAGTAAGCCACACAGCTCCCTGTCCTATCGAAACGGAAACCGTCTCACCCTCGTACCACTTTTCGCCGTACGTCTTCAGTTTCCACGCGGTTGACGGCACCACACCAGCCTTCTCTCCTGGAAGATCGATCCCCGTGACCTTGGTCAGGCCGATAGTTTCAGCCATATCGTGTATGTTGTCTACACCCAGCTTCAAACCCAGATTGTAGAAAAAGACATCGCACGATTCCACCAACCCCCTGTGAACTGCAATCGAACCGTGTCCTTCTTTGCGCCAGCACCTGAATACCCTGTTTCCGTAAAAGAAGCCGCCCCGGCAAGAAAACGAGGTATTCTCATTGATGATGCCCTTTTCCAATCCTTTCAGAGCCAGCACAGGCTTGAAGGTTGAGCCCGGAGGAAACCTGCCCTGCGTCACCCTGTTCTGTAGCGGGTGCGTCTTGTCGGTAGCGATCTTGGCCCAGTAGTCTTTGGTGGCGCCTGAGGAGAGTTGGTTAGGATCAAAGGCCGGCCGGCTCACCAGCGTAAGAACACCTCCGTCCCGTGGATTTGTAACAATGCAACCGCCCTTCTTTCCTTCGAACGCACGCTCAACCGCGACCTGTAGATCCATATCGATATTGAGGTGAAGACTGTTGCCGGCGATGGGTTCCACCGTGTCGAGCACGCGCACTTCGCGGCCTGTCGCATCTACCTCTACCCGCTGTTCTCCGTCAATGCCCCTCAGGTACGATTCGTATCCCTTCTCCAGACCGAATTTGCCAACGTAATCGCCTGGCGCATATCCTTTATTGTCTTTGGCGGCCAGTTCCTCGCTGCTGATTTCCGACACATATCCGAGCACGTGAGCCAACATCATCCCGTACGGGTAGTTCCTCTTGGGTTCTATCTGTATGGTCACCCCCGGAAGATAGATCTTGTTGGCTTCCACTTTTGCCACCCGGTCTTTGTCCAAATCGGATTCGATTTTGACCGGGAATGAAGAAGGATAATCCCTGGCCTCCTTAAGTCTGGTGATGATATCCTCCCTGTCGAGCTGAAGGAGCTTTGCTACTCCATCGACCGTCTGGTTGAAGTCTCGTATGTCTTCTCGGATGAGGTAGAGGTTGAAAGATGGCCGCGTGTCAGCGACCACCTTACCCTTGCGATCATAAATCATGCCTCTCGGTGCTAGAATCTTCTTGATGCGCACTCTGTTCTGTTCCGAGAGTTTCCTCATCTCATCGCCTTTCAGGATCTGCAGATCGAACAGCCTCATGCAGAGGACGATGAGAGCGAGAAGAACGACTCGCCGGCACCACTTATATTTACCGTCGTTCACCGGTTCCATGTGTCACCCCACGCCATAGGGCCTCAGCTTCAGCCGCTCAAAGACGGGAAAGAGGAAGAGTGCAAGAACTGCTGTAAACACGGCATTGGGAAGAGAGAACTTAAGCACCGTCATGACAGCCCCTGCCTCGCCTTTTCCCAAAAATGCGAGTGCTATGAAAAGGGCTGATTCTAGCAATACAAAGCATGAGGATATAGCGGCAAAGAGATACTGAGATTCGATGTAGAGCCTGCTCCGCAAGAAGATGCAGGAGAGGAAGAGGAACACCTTGGTGAAGATCAGGGCACCGTGAGGTCCCACGGAAAGCATTTCTTCGGCGAATCCAACTATGAAAGCAGTGATAAGTCCTTCGAACGGACTCAGGAAGAAAGTCGCGTAGATGATGTAAGGAACTGCGATATCGGGTTTGGAGGATTCGATCGGAAGAAAAGAGAACAGGGCCGATTGAAGAACCATCAACGAGAGTGCCAGGGCGAGCGCGAAAGCCCTTCTTATCATCGGCGCACCACCAGGACTTCATCCAGCTTTCTGAAGTTGTTGAAGGGCATAACCTCCACTTCGGCGAAGAGACCCACGACATTCTTGTTGACGCTGATGACTACGCCTACGGGCAATCCTCTCGGGTACACGCCATCCTTGCCCGATGTAATCAGCCTGTCACCCGCCTCGAGATCATCGTTCTTGAGCACATACTTCATTTTCAGCGTCGTTCTGCCGGTGCCTGTGAGAATGCCCCGCGCCTGTTTGCCAGTGGCATACACGTCTATAGCCGAGTTTGTATCGATCAGAAGCATAACCTTCGTGTGCCATTGGTTGACCTCTACGGCCTGTCCTACCACTCCTTCGGGCGTAACCACGGGCATCTTCTCGCTGATGCCATTTCCACGGCCTTTATCGATAACGACGGATTTGAACCAGTTCGTCAGGTCTTCGCCAATGACACGCGAGGCGATGAGCGTGCCAGGACGCTGATCCATGAAGTGCAGCAACTTGCGGAGGCGCTCATTCTCTTTTTCCAGTTCGGCAAGTTTTTGGTTCTGGAGCTGTAGCGTCTCCACTCTTTTTTGAAGTTCACTATTTCTTTTTTTGACATGCACAAGGTTTGCATAGCTGTCGAAGACGTCATGAGTGAAGCGAAAGGGAGCGCTCAGCCCTCTAAGCGCAGGCCCGACCAGATTGGCAGCATACACTTTTACCTTGGAGTACCTTTTGGCAACAGGTCCAATATCGGTGAAAAGCAGAAATGATACAGCGAGGATAATCACCGCTGTGATAACGACCAGAGTACCCTTCAATGCTCCTCTATTAATGGGGCTCGCGTCGCCCCCTCCATCGGCAGAGCCGCCGGAGCCTCCCCTTCTCGCTCGCCGTGCTCGCTAGGCGGATTTTCCACTAAAATTTTGCCGCTATTTCTTTGAGGAGAGTCACTTCGTCAAGAACCCGTCCGGCACCTTCTACCACTGCAGTGGTAGGATTTTCTGCAACAATCACAGGCAGCCTTGTTACTTCCTTGATGAGCAGGTCCAGATTCCGAAGCTGCGCACCGCCGCCCGAGAGGACGATGCCCTTGTCTACAATATCAGCCGCCAGTTCGGGCGGCGTCCGCTCCAGGGCAATGCGCACCGAGTCCACAATGGCGTTCACCGGTTCTGCGATGGCCTCGCGGATGTCCTTAGAGGAGACTTCCAGGGTCTTTGGTATACCTCCCACAAGGTCGCGTCCCTTTATTTCCATGCTCATCTCGTGTTCGTTGGGAAACGGATAGGCAGAGCCTATTTCAATCTTGATCATTTCCCCGGTACGTTCTCCAATCAGAAGGTTGTACTTCCGTTTGATGTACTGGATGATCGCCTCATCAATCTTGTCTCCGGCTATGCGCACGGAATTACAATAGACGATGCCTGCGAGGCTTATCACTGCCACTTCGGTGGTGCCGCCACCTATGTCGACGACCATGTTGCCACTCGGTTCAGTAATAGGGAGCCCAACACCGATCGCGGCTGCCATCGGTTCTTCGACGAGATAGACTTCCCGCGCACCTGCGGATTCTGCCGACTCCTTCACTGCCCTCTTCTCCACCGGCGTGATACCCGACGGAATGGAGATCACGATCCTCGGCCGCGCATATGATTTCTTGTTGTGGATCTTCTGGATAAAATACTTGAGCATTGCCTCGGTGATTTCGAAATCGGCTATAACGCCATCTTTGAGCGGCCGTATAGCCACGATGCTCCCCGGGGTTTTCCCGAGCATCCTTTTTGCTTCCTCGCCGACGGCGATCACTCTTTTCACGCCCCGGGGATCCCGATGGACTGCAACCACCGAGGGCTCGTTGGTAACGATTCCCTTACCCTTGAGATAGACAAGGGTATTTGCCGTGCCCAGATCTATAGCCAGGTCTTTTGAAAGCCATCCAAAGAACGAATTGAACATTCCCTACCCCTTTGTAACCTTATGTAAGTATAGACTCTGTTGAAAAAACCGCCCTAATATACTATGTTAAAGGGTTAAAATCAACAGACTGGAGCACCAATGCTACGATTCATGAGGAAACACGCAACTGGCTGGGCGATAAAGATCATGTTCAGTCTGATCATTGTGGTCTTTATTCTTTGGGGTGTGGGGTCGTTCAGGGGGGGAGAGAAGACACTCGCGGAGGTTGGTCCATATAAGGTATCGGCTGCTGAGTATGAACAGAACCGCCAGAAGCTTCTCAATTTTTACAGGATGATCTATAGAGAGCAGCTGGATGAGAAAATGATGGCTCAGTTGAAGCTTAAAGAAAGTGTCATGAATCAACTGGTGGACAAGTACCTGATGCTTGTAAAGGCGGACGAGTTGGGACTCCGGGTTTCAGACAGAGAATTGACAGAGCATATCGCAAGCATGGATACGTTCAAGAGGGACGGCAAATTCAACAAACAGGTCTATATGGAGATCCTGAAACGAAGCGGTATCGATCCAAAGGCGTTCGAAGAAAGCGAAAAGCAGTCGCTCCTCGTTGCCAAGATGATGGCCATTCTCCAGGACAACGGTGTGCTGTTCAGCGATCGCGACGTGCGTGACAGTTATATGAAGGAACGGGGGCAGGTGCGGCTGGGGTATGCTGTTTTTGATCCGGCAGATTACAGAGAGCAGGTGCGCGTGCAGGACAAGGAGGTGGAGGACGCCTACGAGAAGGAAAAGGGGATATACAAGACTGAGAATACCTACCACCTCGCGTACATGGTTGTCGACGAGAAGAGCCCGGTAAAGGACGATCAGGCGTACATGGATCTTCTGAAGTCGAAAGATTTGACAGCGTATGCGAAATCGAAGGGTCTGGAACTGGTCGATCTGGGAATCATGAAAGAAAGCGATCTGATGGCCAGATTATCCCGTCTGAAGGTTGACACCTGGTTCAAAGGAATGAACCAGGGCGACATTTCGCTTCCCGTAAGAGAAGGGACGAAGTCTTACATTTTTCAGGTCGTGGAAAAAGCAGACGGAAAGCCGCTCAGTAAGGAAGACGCGTTGAAGATCATTAAGGCAAGAATAGTAGCTGAGCGGGCGAAGACACTCGCAAAAGCCAGGGCTGAAGAGGCCATCAAAGATAAGTCGACAAAGTTCTCGAAAGAGACGCCGCTCTTGTCGCGTCAGAGCCTTGAAATACCTGGGCTCGGACCGATACCAAGGGATGACTCCGGGCTTCTTTTGCTTTCTCCCGAGAAAAGAGTCTACGACAAGCCGGTGGAGTTCGGCGGTCGCTACTACGATTTCTCTTTTGCAGGGGAAAAGCAGCCTGACGAGGCTCAGTGGGAGAAAGAGAAAGACGCTTACCGGCAGTCCTACATAGTAAAGAAGCGGGCAGATTTTCTCACCTCCTTCCGCGAAGACATGAAGAAGCAGGTGAAAGTCAAGATCGAGTGGGACGCGTTCTAGCGCTACACTCAAAAAAATGTTCCGGGTTCCGAGTTGCGAGCTACGGGTTTCAGGAAAGACCTTGATGCTGCCAACGCTTCTCACAAGGGCCCGTTGCCTGGGTAGTGCTGCTTGATTCCTAGAAAACGTAACCCGGAACTCGTAACGTCTTTTCTCCCAACGGTCTTCCTATGATCGTTCTCGGTATAGACACTTCCTGCGACGACACGTCGATAGCCCTCCTCAAAGACGGCACAGTTCTTTCAAACGTGGTTTCCAGCCAGGTTCAGTTGCATAGTCTGTTCGGGGGAATTGTACCCGAACTCGCATCGCGAAAGCACATAGAGCTTATAGACCGTATATACGAGAAAGCGCTTGCCGAAGCGCGTGTATCGCTCGCAGATATAGGGTGCGTGGCTGTTACTAACGGTCCGGGTCTGATCGGGTCGTTGCTTGCAGGTCTCATGTTTGCGAAAGGTCTCTGCCTGTCGGCGTCAAAGCCGATGGTAGCTGTCAATCACGTTGAAGCGCACGCAATGTCTATCTTTCTCGAGCAGGCTCCGGTGTTTCCCTTTGTTGCACTTATTGTGTCCGGAGGCCACACGGTCCTTCTCCTTTTCGAGGAACCGTGTCGCTATCGTCTTATCGGGAGCACTCGGGATGATGCAGCAGGCGAGGCCTTTGACAAGATTGCAAAGTACCTCGGGCTGGGCTATCCCGGCGGCCGCGTCCTGGAAGAGATTGCAGCTGGTGGTCGTCCTGATGCGATTTCTTTTCCGCGACCAATGCTCGACGAAAAAAACTATGATTTTTCCTTCAGCGGCCTGAAGACCGCATTTGTCAATTTTGTCAAAAGACATGGCATTACAGAGAGCAGCCGGGCTGATATCGTTGCCTCCTTCCAGGAGGCCATCTGCGATGTGCTCTGTCGAAAAACGATGAAAGTTTTGAAGGATTATGACGTCACCACACTAGTGGTCGGCGGAGGTGTGGCAGCCAATGGGCGCTTGAGGGCTCTGTTCGAAGAACGGGCAGCGCGCGAGAAGTACCGCGTGCTCTTTCCTTCCCGCGACCTTTGTACTGACAATGCGGCCATGGTGGCTATCACCGGAGATTTTTACGCGGAAAGGAATCTCTACTCGCCCGAAACGGTAAAAGGCTTTTCACGCATGGCGAGGGGCTAGCGTGAGGCTAAAAAAGAACCTTTCGCAACACCTCCTGAAAGATAGGAATCTACTCGATAAGCTCGTAAAACTGGCGGACATAGGACCCGGGGACACTGTTGTGGAGATTGGCGCGGGGCAGGGTGACCTGACCCGGTCTATCATCCCGCGGGCTCGTTTTGTTCATGCTGTTGAGTTGGACAGACAATTCAGGGAACCACTGGAACGCCTGCGGGAACTTTTTCCAAACGTGAGCGTAACCTTTGGAAATATTCTCGATCTGTCTATCTCTTCGTTCGCCAAACAAGGCAGAGTCAAGGTGATGGGGAACATACCTTACAACATTACCGGAGATATCCTCTTCAAGCTGCTCTCGGAAATGGACGTAATCGAAAGTGCCCATCTGACCATGCAGAAGGAGGTGGGGGAGCGACTTGCAAGCGCGCCTTGCTCGCGGACCTATGGCGCGCTTTCCGTGGTATTCCAGTTGCATGCTTCAGTGAAATTTCTGCTCAAACTGAAACCGTCTCTCTTCATCCCGCCTCCCGAAGTGGAGAGTGCGTTCGTTGCGATCATATTCGATCAGGGCAGGATGAGAGCTGATGACGGCCTGGTTGATTTTATCAAAGCCTGCTTCCGGTACAAGAGAAAGTATTTGAAGCATTCGCTGGAACTCTTGTGCGGCAAGGAAGGAACAGGTGCCCTCTATTCGTTTATGGGTTTCCGGCCTTCCGTGCGCGCAGAGGAGATAGAACCAAAAAGTTACGAGCGGATGTATGCGTTTTTAAGAGTGCGTGGTTATGTTACTTGAAGCCATGGAGAAAACAAAGAGGATACGCATGCGGAGAGATGCATTGGGGTTCTTCAAGGCGGTATTGGAGTCATACGAAGAGGTGGCATTGATGAGCGTGCTTGACGGCAGCAAAGGAGAAGCGGAGATAATCTATCCGTCTTCTGCTGAAGAAACCCTCAGGGCGATCATAGAAGATATGGCACACTATGATATCCTCATCCAGGAGGTGGGCGATGCGCAGTGAGGCGCAGGTACTCGGGGCAATGCTCAAGGGGGGTGCAGTCTACGCGGATATCTTCGCGGAGAAAAGGACATACACGCACATCCAGGTGGAATCGGAGAAAATTGAGAAGCTGGAAAAGGGCCTGGATCAGGGTGTTGGTCTGCGGGTGATCACGCCGTGGAAGATGTTTCTTGCATCCACCACGTCTCGGGATGAAGAGCACCTGCTCGATCTTGCCCGGGACCTCGGCCGCATGGCGGGGGAGAAGGCTGCAGGAGAGATCAGAGAAGGGGTCCCCGTGCAGGGCCAGTATCCCTTTTCTATTCAAGTGAATCCCTGGGACGTGGAGATTGAAAAGAAAGTTGCGATTGCGCGCAGGATAGAAGCTTTGTCCAGGAAACTGGAGAAGCGGATCAAGCAGGTCAGGGTAATGTACCGGGACACGAGGCAGGAGGTAAAGATCACATCAAGCGAGGGTGCGCCCGTTCTCGACGAGAGAACTCAGATGATTATGACGCTTCTCGTAATAGGCGAGGCGAACAACCAGATGCAGACTGCCTACGAGGTAATAGGGGGCTTTTACGGATTCGAATTCTTCAGCGACGAGCGCCTGGAGATGTTCGTGTCGGGAACCGTGAGGAGGCTCGCCGGTCTGCTTGACGCTATCGAGGCGCCTATGGGCGCGAAGACGGTGGTTCTGGCCTCTGAAGCGGGCGGTACCATGATTCACGAGGCCATAGGCCATGGGCTGGAGGCTGATCTGGCCATGGAAGGCCTTTCGTGCTATAAGGGCATGCTGGGTGCTCAGATGGCAAGCCCTCTTATCAGTATCGTTGATGACAAAACAATTCCGCACATGCGGGGTACGTATGCGTATGACGACGAGGGGATCGCATCAGAGCGGACCCTTCTCGTGGAGAATGGTGTTCTCAAGAATTATCTCTTCGACCGGTTCCATGCCCTGAAATACGGCATGAAGCCGACAGCCAATGGAAGGCGCGAATCATTCAGGTTCAAGCCTATACCGAGGATGAGCAATACGATGATCCTGCCTGGTACCTCTGATCCTGAGGCGATTATAGCATCTGTGGACGATGGAGTGCTGGTGAGGAAGATGGGGGGAGGGCAGGTGGATACGGTGCGCGGCGATTTCGTCTTTGAGATACAGGAGGGGTATCTCATTGAAAAGGGGCAGATCGGCCCCATGATCAGGAACGCTACAATGATGGGCAATGGTCCGAAGGTGCTGCGGGATATTGATATGATAGGTACCGACCTGGGATTTGGCATTGGCACGTGCGGCAAGGACGGCCAGGGTGTGCCTGTGGCTGACGCACAGCCAACCCTGCGTATCCCTGAGATAGTTGTGGGTGGACGACAGCAGTAGGGCACGGCACGTAACGGGCATTCCGCAGTATGCTTGCGTGCCGACCATCGTGAATCAGGAGTGACCACGGTTATGGATGTACTCGATGCAGTGAGGGAAAGAAGATCTGTAACCTTTTTTGAACAGGGCCGGACGATTCCTGACGCAACATTGAGGGAGCTTATCGAGCTTGCCAATCTTGCCCCGTCATCGTTCAATCTCCAGCCCTGGAAGGTTGTGGTCGTGCGGGATGCGGAAAACAAGAGATTGCTCCGCCGTTGCGCCCTCGATCAATCCAAAATTGAAGAGGCATCTGCAGTCTTGATCATACTTGCCGACCCTGATGTCGAGGTGAACCTCAATCCTATGCTTGATAGCTGGGAGCAGCTCGGCTACATCAAAAAGGCCAGCAGAGAGACGATCACCGCTATGGTGAGAAGGCGGTACGGCCGCGAGGGCAGCTGCGAAAGAAATGTGTTCGCCGCCAAGAATGCAGCGCTCTTTGCGATGAGCATCATGCTGGCGGCAAAAGGCTTCGGTCTTGATACTCACGCGATAGACGGGTTTGAGGAGGCGCCGATGAAGAAAGCCTTTGGCATCCCTGATGACAAACTGGTGGTCATGCTTATCGCGCTCGGGTATGTGAGACGTGACGCTCTTATTCTGCCCCGAGCCTTCCGGCAGCCCTTCAATGAGTTCGTGCATTTTGAGGCGTACGGTGCGGACGCTGGTGAGAGCCGGCGCTGAGTTACTGCGAGTATTAGGGCTTGACCTATCGGACTCTGCACAGCCATCTGAAAACTTCCTGAACTGTTGAATCCTCCCGAGCCGCGGCGCACTCACGATTATAAGCGGAAATTGCGGATCTGACCCCCCCGCGCTTCAGACGCCCACAGCTGATGCGCCGTCATTGGCTTACTTTGATAGCACTGGAT
>DATKNH010000087.1 GCA_035541455.1 Syntrophorhabdales bacterium | reverse complement strand
GTGAGAGCCGGGCAGAAACGAACGGTGTTTTCACCACATCCCAGCAGGAGCAATCCCTTCTGAAATGACTTCATGACTATTTCATTGCGCCAGTCGGATGCCCTTTCCTTCGTATCGCGGTCCTTCACCAACTCGACACCCACCATTAGACCTTTGCCACGCACATCACCTATACACTCGTGAGAACGCTGCAGTTCTCTGAGACCCAAGATGAGACTCTCCCCCTGCGCTGCCGCATTCGCCATAAGCTCGCACTCGAGCAGCTTGATCGTGGCCAGGGCAGCCTGGCACGACACCGGGTTGCCCCCGAAGGTGGACGCGTGCGAACCCGCCTCCCAATCCATGATGTCAGAGCGCGCCAGCATCGCCCCGAGCGGCATGCCAGAGGCAATGCCTTTGGCCAACGCGATAATATCCGGAGTCACGCCGAAGTGTTCCATTGCGAACATCTTGCCCGTGCGGCCCATGCCTGACTGCACTTCGTCCGCGACGAACAAGATGCCATACTTCTTCGCGAGACGTGACAACTCCTGGTGAAACTCGGACGGAGGGACAATGTAGCCGCCCTCCCCCTGGATAGGTTCCACAAAAATAGCAGCCACTTCTTCCGGAACCATAGCTGTTCTGAAGAGAGTCTCTTCTATCCAGCGGACACATTCTATCCCGCATCGAGGATAGCAGAGGCCATAGGAACAGCGGTAGCAATAGGCATAGGGGATGTGCGTGATGCCGGGCACGAAAGGATGGTAGTGTTTCTTCTGGATCGTCTTGCTGGCAGTGAGGGAAAGAGCACCCATGGTGCGTCCGTGGAAAGCCCCGAAGAACGCGAGGTTCAGTTCCCGTCGGGTGTGCCAGCGCGCGAGCTTGAAGGCGGCCTCCACCGCCTCAGCCCCTGAGTTCCCGAAATAGACTTTCTTTTCACCTTCTCCCGGTGCGAGCGAGCTCAGTTTTTCCGCCAGGACCGTTTGCGGTGTCGTGTAAAAGTCGGTTCCCGACATGTGCAGAAGCTGTTCAGCCTGATCCTTGATGGCTTGTACCACCTGCGGGTGGCAATGGCCCGTTGCACATACCGCTATGCCGGAGGTGAAATCGAGGAATTGATTGCCGTCGACGTCCTCGACCCACAGGCCTCGTGCCTGTCGCACCACGAGAGGATAGACCCTCGTGTACGAAGGAGAGACGCGGCGCCGATCGATCGCAATCCATTTGGAAGCCTCAGGCCCGGGAGGCGGGGTCTTGATGACAGGACGTCGCATGGTGGTCAAGTAACTCTACTACAAACCGTACTCAACCGACAACCTGATCATTCAGGCTGACAATGCCTATGCTTCTGCGCAAGATCCGCGGCTGCACTGCACATTTCCCTTGACAGGCCCTTCCCATAGGTGCAACCATGGAGTAGAGCACAGCCTCATTCGCCCAACAGGAGTAGTTCTCGTGAGGCGTTCACGAATGACAAGCCGTACGCGGTCCTCCTTTACCGCCGTTCAGTTCTTTCTTGCAGCTCTCTTCCTGTTGTCGGTTCTTACCCCTGAACAGGCGGACGCCCCAGAATGTAAAAATATTGCCGTCCCGGCTTTCGTAGAAAGCGATGCCGAGTTCGCCCTATGCTGCAATCCAGTCGTCACACCCGAGCTCGAGTGCCACGCCACGTATCTACCCCTTATACTACGGGCAGTCTCACTACCTGCGCTGACCGTTTCAGGTAATTTCTACAGAGGCCCTCCTTCCTTCTCTTCTGCGCTTTAAGCCCAGAATCGATCCAAGCAGAACAATGAGGCTGCTGGCTCGTTGCCTTTGAGCCTCAGGCTATAGCAAGGATATCCCATGAAAGCAGATGAGTTGACCAATTTTGAACTCCTGGAACAGGAAACGTTGGGGCGCGAACGGGCAGAGAGGGCACACAGGGAATCGGAAGAGCGTTACCGGGCACTGATCAAACACTCCTCCGAAGCCATCTTCATATTCGACCCGAACACAGGCAGGCTCATTGAAGCCAATGATCAGTTCCTCAGGATGCTGGGGTACCGGGAGGAGGATATTGCGCATCTCAAGCTGAAGGATATTGTCTTTTTTGAAAACAAGGTCTTGAGGCAGGAGATCCAGAATACCCTTGAGAGTGGCCGGGAGGTGTTCGGATTACGCCAATACAAACGGGCGGATGGGTCGCTTCTCGACGTAGAGGTAAGCGCGACCCTGATAACGTACCGCAGCGAGCAGGTAGTGATGGTGAACATGCGCGATGTCACCGAGAGGATGCGAGCCGAAAGCGCGCTCAGGGCTTTGAAAGATGAGCTGGAGCTGAGGGTTGCAGAGCGCACAAGCGAATTGCAGAACGCCAATGAGAAGCTCAGGCTTGCAGTGGCCAAGGGCCAACGCGTGGAAGAGATGCTGAGAAAGGGAGCCGAGCGGTACAGGGACCTTTTCCAGAACTCACCAATCGGTATTTACCGGGTCAACCCGCACGGGCTTATACTCATGGCCAACCATGCGATGGTGCGTATGCTTGGGTTCAAATCGTTCGCCGAGATCACCACCAATGATATTGAAGAAGATGATTACGAGCCGACCTACCTTGAGGCGAATTTCAGAAAGCGACTTGAACAGGAAGGACGGGTACGCGAGTACGAGACCACATGGAAACGGCCGGATGGCACTGACATATTTGTGAGCGAGAACGCGAGGGCCATCAAGTCTGAAGACGGGACCGTCCTTTACTATGAAGGCACGGTTGAAGATATCACCGAGAAAAAGAAGGCCGAGGAGAAGATCGAACAGTACCAGGGGGAGCTCCGCTGGCTCGCCTCGGAGCTTTCCCTTGCAGAAGAACGGGAGAGACGGCGCATCGCGAACATACTGCACGACGATATAGGCCAACTTCTTGCCGCTGCCAGGATAAAGTTATGGGGCCTTCTGGAGGCAATGACTTCGGAGGACCTCAAGACCCAAGCGAACGATGCACGCCAGCATGTGGAAGAAGCGATAAACCGGGCTCGCTCCCTGACGTCCGAGCTCAGCCCTCCGATCCTCTACGAACTCGGCATTGAGGCTGCCCTGGAGTGGCTCGGCGAGCGGATGCAGAAGCAGCATGGGTTCGGCTTCACCTTCGACGGCGGTAACGGGTATATGCCTCTCGATGAAGAGGTGCGTATCTTCCTCTTCACGTCCGTCCGGGAACTCATGGTCAACATTGTCAAGCACGCCAAAGCGCAACACGTAAGGATCTCGATCAAAAAGATCGGGGGCGACGTCGTCGTAGGCGTGGAAGATGACGGTGTGGGATTCCTGGCAAGAGAAACAGGCTGGGGCTCAAGTGGCTTTGGTCTCTTCAGTATAAGGGAACGCCTTCGCCACCTGGAAGGCCACTTACATATCGATTCCGCACCAGGAGGCGGTACCCGCATCATACTCTCAGTGCCTTCAAGGATCAAAAAAATAGCAAAGAGGACAGCACAAGATGAGCGTACGACTTCTTCTGGCAGATGACCACAAGATCATGCGCGAGGGCCTTAAGGCGCTACTCGAACAGCGCGCTGATGTGCAGGTGGTGGCAGAGGCGGAGAACGGACTGGAAGCGGTGCAACTCACCCAGGAACTCAGGCCAGACATCGTGATTATGGATATCGGCATGGCGGGCCTGAACGGGATAGAGGCCACGCGGCAGATCACTGCGGGCGTGCCGGGAGTCAAAGTAATTGCCCTCTCGATGCACTCGGAGAAACGCTTCGTCGTCGAGATGCTCAAAGCGGGCGCATCCGGTTACTTACTGAAGGACAGCGCTCCGGAAGAACTGACCGCCGCGTTGCGGGCACTGGCTGCAAACCGGCCCTACCTCAGCCCCAAGATCACCGACGTTGTCCTCAAGGAGTATCTGAGCACACTGCCGCAAACAGAGCCGACCGCCTTCACGGTGCTCACCGCGCGCGAGCGAGAAGTGCTCCAACTCATCGCCGAGGGAAAGACGACCAAGGAGATTGCCTCCGCCCTCAAGGTGAGCGTGAAAACTATCGAAACGCACCGCCAGCAGATGATGGAAAAGCTCAACATCAGGAGCATTGCAGAGCTCACGAAGTATGCGATAAGGGAGGGCCTCACCTCTCTTGACCCCTGACCGCCATCTTGTCTCAATCCACTAGGTAGTCTCTCTTCTCTTTCTCCGGTCTTTCACCCTTCTTTATCAGGGATACCCTGATTGTGAAGTTCGGCAGAATGGGCAAATCTACTAATATGGAAGCATTTCTTCAGCAGATAGGGACCTTCGAGTTCCTCACCGGCCTCGTGAGCATCATGTTCATCAACATCATCCTCTCGGGTGACAATGCGGTCGTGATTGCCATGGCCGTCCGCTCCCTGGCCCCAAAAAAAAGAAGGCAGGGTATCATACTCGGCACCGCAGGAGCGGTCGTGCTCCGGATCGGCCTCACCTTTGTTGCAGCGAGGCTGCTTGAGATAACATTCCTCAAGCTTGCCGGGGGGCTGATGATAGGCTGGCTCGCCATAAAGCTCTTTGTCGAGGGTGGCCCTGCCGTAGATCAGGAACGGGAAGTGGCAACGTTGGGTAAGGCCATCGTCATCATCCTGGTTGCAGATCTGATCATGAGTACGGACAATGTGCTTGCGGTGGCTGGTGCGAGCAAGGGAAGCCTTGCCCTGCTCATTTTTGGATTGGGCACCAGCATTCCCCTCGTGGTCTTTGCCAGCAATATGCTGTCGAAGCTCATGGATCGCTACCCGATTATAGTCTATTGTGGCGCAGCAGTGTTGGGAAAGGTCGCGGGTGAAATGATCATCACCGATCCATTTGTGGTGAAGCTCCTCAACGCTCCCGGCCCTTACGCGACGTATGCAGCAGAGGGCGTATGCGCGGTCGCTGTGGTGGTGGCAGGAAAGACGTGGATGAGGTGGAGACCGGCCATCCCGAGAGTGCTCTCTGATGAAACGGACCCCTTCTACCTGGCAGACTGGGACTTGCGGTAGATCTGCCTGTGTCAAGGGAACAGCACAGGAAGTGAACTCGATTGTGTCCTCGCACGGAGGTGAACCATGCGTACCATAGCTGAGATCAACACAGCCGAGAGCACGAGCGATGATGCAGGGAAGATAAGCGCGGCGGAGAGACGAAACACATTGGCCGCATCGTACGCAGCTGCATTCCTGACGCTAGGCCTGTTATTGAGCTATTGTTCAGTGGGCACGACTCTCGGGGTAATGCTGGCTGTGAACGTGATTGTGGTGGGCATCACGCTGCGCGCAGTGCGAGAAGCCAACGCTGAGGCAAAAAGCCTCGCGTGGATCTTTTTGGGGTGTTTCAACTTCCTCGTGCTTGTCTGTTTGTCCTGCCCTCTGTGTCTGAGATAGCCGTTGGGCACTGGTATGAGGCTTACGCATTCCAGAAGAGAGTAAGTCACGATTTGCCAGATCGATATGGAGGTCATCAATGCACAGCAAATGGAGTACGTGCTTGTTCGTGCTCTCACTCGTTTTTCTTTTCCTTGCAGTTGTCCAGCTTCTGAGGATTGACCTCAAGGATTCCAGCAGCCTTACATCCTCTGAAAATTCCTGGGGTAGTCTTTTCTTCCTCTTTGCGATAGCTACGATCGCCGCTGCAGCCCACCGGGTAGCGGAGTGGAGGCGTCATCTCTCTGTCGAATAGCAGGTTACCTGGAACCGCCGACGGAGCCTCCTCTCCATCGTGAGCCGTCGATCCACGTGGCCCTGGTGAGATTCGCACCTGATAAATCGGCGTTCTCCAGGGTCGCACCGAAAAGGTTTGCCCCGTAAAGCTCGGCGGTGAACAGATCGGCTCCGGTGAGGTTCGCGCCGCTAAGGTTCGTGCCCGTCAGGTCAGCAAGGAGGAGCTTCGCACCCGAGAGGTCGGCACCGGACAGGTCCGAGTGCGAGAGGTCTGCTCCGGATAAATTGGCGCGAGAGAGACGTGCGCCCGACAGGTCACTTCCAGCAAGGTACGCTCCAGACAAATCACAGCCGGGACAGCTTTTTGTCTTCTTCAGTTTCTGGACGTCTGCCGCGGTGAAGGCAGAGGCAGTACTCAGCAGCAGTGGCGTGCACGTGATGAAAAGCAGCATAACAAACGCGATTCTCTTTATGCGCACTTGCTAGCCAAACGCCTTCTTCCCCGTGGGAATTAAGAAAACGAGGGGAATCACAGATGCCAGAACTAAGCCGAAAAGAGCAAACGTAATCCCGAACCCGACAAGACGACTTGAACTCAGGTGAAGGATGCACGTGATCAATGATATGCCAAGTGCTCCGCCCACCGTCCTGAACATTCCTCGAAGGCCCATGATAGTGGCGATCTTTCCAGGCATTAGTTCAATGGAAGCATTGTTGGCAGCCGGGTTCGTGATTCCAGCGCCGATCCCGGAGACCAGCATAAGAACAGAGAGTACTTTGAGTATGCTCAATTGCGTACCGCTGGCTCCAAGGAGGAGACCGGGAACAAAAAGGAGTGTCGCGCAGGAGACAACTACCAGGCCGCACACCAACGGCAGACGGTACCCATAGTGTCTGAGCAGAAAACTGGTAATGGTCGACGCCGCAAGTACTCCCAGGGAACGCGGGGTCAGGATCATGCCGCTGAGCAGCGTCGAAAGGTGGTACACGGAGGTCACATAGAGGGGAACGAAAGAAAAGAGGCCGAAGAAC
>DATKNH010000086.1 GCA_035541455.1 Syntrophorhabdales bacterium | reverse complement strand
GACATATGAGGGAGAGTAGAAGCTATCACGGGGAGAAATTCCAAATCCTAATCTCTAATGTCCAAACAATATCGACCAAAACTCCGAACCCGCTTAGTTTCTTTTTCCAGTTTCTAACATTTTGATACTTGGATTGTTTAGATTCTAACATGGCCTATTCTGAGAATTTATCTCTCACATTATTTCTCATGCCGCAAGGAGGTCAACAATGTGCTGAATTGAGGCATCGGCTTTGTGGTAGGCCTTCTCCAGTTTGTTTGGTGAGTATGCTGCCGTTGGTTTATGGTGAAAGAGACTGTTCGCGAGAGGGCCGCAGACGCGTTTGTGGAAGAGAACGAACATGAGGCTGACCTTGGTGCCTTTGTCCGTGAGGCGATAGGTGTAGTGATGGCCGTTGCGCATGATCAGTCCCCTCGCTTTGATCTTTCTGGGATCATACCGGAGGTGGGTAAGGGAATAGGCTCCTTCCGACAATCGGTAGGTCAGCAAGATTCTCTTATGAAGCGCAGCGGTGGAGAAGCCCTGGATCTGGTTGGCGGCATGGAGGAGGACTTCCATGAGGCGCACCACGCGGGCATCCTGGATCTTGATGCCGGGTATGCGGGTGGCGCCCGAGGTAATCGGCAGGGCCAAGCGCTGGAACAGGGGGACATCGAAATGGACGTTGAAGGCGGATGCTTGAAAGCCAGCAAACCGGTCATGCACCGTATGGAGGACCTTTTTCACCCCAGGCAGACGCTCCGGAGCCTTTTTGAGATGAACGTCGGAAAGAGTATTGCTGCAGGTTTCAATCCGGAGGAACGTCCTGAGCTTCTCGTAGTGCTTGGCGAAGGCATGCTTGCAATAGGCCCGGAACACGTGATGGCCCTGCGACAGGCGATCGAGGGTCGTAGGGAGCTTGCCACGGAGGCATCGCGTAAGGCGGTTGCCGAAGAACTGGGAGATGGTATCGGCGGTAACGGAGGCAAGAGCACGTTCACAGGCGCGTTTGAACAGGCGGTCGATGGGGAAATGACGGTGGGAAATCACATTGCCGCACCACGCGACCCGGGAGATGCAGGAGTACCGGTGCAGGCCCATGCGGGAAGATTCTTTCCTGGAAAACTTCGGCCCAAGCAGGAAGGTCCAGTGCTCGATGCGTTGCCGGATACGTTCGGGGGTGAACCGGCCGATGGCACGCTGGAGGAAGGAAGGATCAGCGACGGAGACGAAGGCGTTGTCATGCATCCGGTAGGCGATACCCTGGCGGATGCACTCCCGCTCCATGAAGGTATGGCCATTGAGATACCAGGTGGTCTGAAAGGGGAGAAAAGACCCAACCCGGAGCACCATGGCTCCCAACACGTCATCGAAGATGTGGAAGTAGTAGTGCGTGAAGCGGCTTCGCGTCTTTTCCAGGATACGGTACTCAGGATCATCGGTGGTGAACGTAGGGGCTACCGAGCGGAAGGTGGTGGCCTGTTCCATGCTCTTGAAAATAAAGTAGACCCCGAAGCTTTGGGTGCGTTTGGCCGATCTGAGCAAGGGCCGTACCCGATCTTCCTTCCGCACGTCCTTTTCAGCCCATGCGACGGGGATGCCATGATTCCGGGCATAGGATTCGACCCAGTTCTGGCAGTCAACGGTCCGTCTGGCGAGCACCTCCTTCGTGATGCAGGCAATGCCGAGGACGTCTCGAAAGAAATAGACGATATGCTCCGGCCGTGATACCACGCTCAGGTAACCACGGATGACGATGCGATCAAAGCAATGATAGGTAAACGCAATCATCGTCCCAAACAGCTGAAGGAAGCTGTCCATCGGTTGTCCTCCTTGTGGTCGGCTTCGTACACCTATCATTTGGATGGATGACCGATGGATTTTTCAACAAATATTTCATGAAAATTTCAAATATCTTTGGCTGGGATTTCGATACTGGGATTTGAGAATTCTCTGCAGACTTACGGGCTTTCTTCTTCCCTCTTGTAAAGCAGCATCTCAGGCAGGGGAATGCGCAGGGTGATGGCGCCGACCGGACATTCCTCCACACAGCAGTTGCAATGGAAACAGAATTCAGGGTAGGTGACAGGCGGCAACTTGCCTGTTTCTGTCCCGAAGTAGACATCCTCGGCGCAGACGTCACCGCAGGTTCCGCACTGAATGCACTTTGTCGCGTCTATTACAGGTGGCATGGTACTCTCCTCGAGTTTACTCTGCTTTTTTCCATTCCATGACAGGCCTGCCGTCAACCAGCCTGACGAAAATTGCCTTGTCATCGAGCACGGGGTTGGTGATGGGGAAATCAGGCCTGTTGTGGAGTGCTCTTGTTTCCTTCCGTTCTCGCGCTGCGAGAAAGACCAGTTCACCCAGATCAAGCAGGTTCTGCGTCTCGAGCGCCCTGGTGAGTTCCCAGCGGTTTCTCGCAATCATCGATGTCGCCGCTTTGTCCTTAAGGCGCTTCACATAGCTCAGCCCTGCAGACATGAGTGTCTCTGTGCGGACCGGCCCGACATAATCCTGCATGATCTGCTGCAGCGCAATATTCGTCTCTTTCCAGTCCGGCCCCTGCTCACGAGTCAGCATGTCGTCAATCGCGCCGGCCCTCTGCTCGACATACGCATCCGGTGCGCTTCCGGAAGAGGCCTTGCCTCGTGCAAAGTCTGCAGCGCTTCGTCCAGCGATCCAGCCGTACGTTGCAGCAGGCCCTATACTCACGATAGACTCGTCACCTGCTGCGTAAAGACCTGCTACCGACGTTTCTGCTTTTTCATTGATCCATACTTTTGCTTCCGGATAAATGTGATACGTGCCGAATTCAACAGGATTCCTGCGCAGATCGATTTTTTCTTCTTTCATATAATCTATCAACGATGTAAGACCTTCATGGACAAAAGCTTCCATCATGTACGCGTAATCCTCGTCGGATATGCCCCGGCAATCCATGTAAACCGGTCCTCTGCCTGATTTAAGGTAATCTTCAAGGATGGTGCTCCTCGCCTCCATGGTCATATCGCCATACTTTCTGTCGGGTTTTGTCACGTAAGGCCCGATGGGCTTCCCATGCGGGTCCCTCAGGACCCCCACCCACGTTGCCTGCCCATACCGGCCGAAATAACGCGGTCCCATGTGGCGTTTGGGACTCTCGGGACCCACGAGCGCAGCTCCGGCCCTGTAAGCCATGATGCGGCCGTCACCTGTGAGAGAAAGGCATCCGGGCGTGCTTGCCATCCATCCTGGCACGGGCGAAGGGTAGAGGCGCTCGACCACTCCGGTCGCGACGATCACACTCTTTGCCTTAAATACGTACATCCGGTTCTCCCGGGTGTCGATGCCCATGGCGCCGCATACGCCTCCGGAATCACGCAGGAGATCGAAGATCATCACCCTGTTGACTATCCTCGCTCCTTTTTCAAGAGCCTTGCCTGTGAGTACCTTCTTCTGCGTGTGCCCTTTATACTTGAGGTGAGTGAAGATGTCGCCCGGGAAGGAGTGGCCTGAAAACTCCCATTTTCCGTCATGTTTCATGGGGATGCCCCAGCTGTCCCATAGCTTGACGACCTCGAAAGAATTCTCGAGAAAGGTTCTCATGACTTTCATGCTGGTGCCTGCCTGCATGATGCGAAGCTTCGGTCCCTTGAGGCATTCCTTCAGAAAGGAATCCGTATCAGAGCCGTGCACCTCTGGGATGTAGCACCAGAAATGGTCATTGCCAGCACGGCCGCGGCCGCTGTAAAGAGCGTTGCCTTTTTCAGCTATGACAACGGACGCACCGCCATCCCTTGCGCTGATCGCGGCCATAAGACCGGCAATGCCCCCGCCCACGCAGAGCACATCCGACTCAATCGTCTCGATCTGTTGTCTCCCCATCCTACTCAACCTCCTGCTCCAGTTCGCCATCTTCGTTCTTCGGCTTACGTCTAACTGCTCGCTGCTTGCTGCTCACTCTCTTTTGTCACAAACTCCTCTATCGCCCGGTTCACCGGCTCGGGCTTTTCAATCATCAAAAGATGGCCCGCATCAGGAACCCGCACCAGCTTCGAACCCCGTATCTCCCGCTCTAGAAATTCCGAATACTTCACGGGGGTCAGAATATCGTCCTCTCCGCATACGATCAGGGTGGGTATGGTAATTCTCCCCACTCTGTCCATGACGTCGAAGGTTTCGCAACTGGAAAAGTCGCTGTGGATCACTTCTTTGCTGCACTTCATCATCTCTTTGAAGCCCGATTCTAGGATAGAGGCAGCAGTTTTTTTGGAAAAAGCGAACCCTGCTATTTTGCGTACAGTCCCTTCCTTATCTTTGAGGATGCCCTCCAGTATCTCAGGGAAAACCCGGAGTTTGGCTCCTGTGCCCAGCAGGATCAACCCTCCAAGGAGTTCAGGATATGCCAGCGCGAAAAGCATGGCGATTGCCCCGCCCATCGAGTGCCCCACCAGATAACACGTATTGATCCCCAAACCTGCAAGGGTGTCGTGCACAGCGTCTCTGCAGTCTTCAAGCCTCTTGAGGCCTTCCCCGGGTGACTTTCCGTGGCCGGGCAGATCGAGAAGGATCACATCCATCGTTTGCTTAAGGTACTCTTTCTGGAAGTACCAGGATGACGAGCTTCCGCTGGCGCCGTGCACGAAGAGCACCGGCTTTCCGGCGCCGTACCGTTCGACATGAAGCTTCATGGCTCCTCCGAAATATATTGAAAAGGCTGAATACGCATAATAGTATGATAGCATGCGACTTTTTGCAATGTTGATGATTCTGCTTTTCGTCTCGGCCTGTACGGGCAGGACGGATCTTCCCCCTGCGAAGAAGGCCGACGAACCTCAGAAGGAAACGACGTACCAGAGGGAGATGGAGGATCTCAGGAAATCAATCAAATCAGAGGTAAAGATTAAACTGAAAAAGGACGGAAAAGGGAGTTACAGCTGGGAGCTGCAGGGCAAGGACCCACAGGAAGTCTTGAGAGTAAATGACACCCTCCGCAAGAAGCTCGGGGATTAGTCAGCCGCGCAGACAACACACTCTTCCTAATTAACCCACAACGTGAAATAGGTGGGTTCAGGGACGCTGCTGTCATTGTCATGAGAAGCTGAAGAAGCCTGAATAATGAGCACTTTCTCGTGTTGACATTCGGCGGTTTTATTCTTGACAAGCCAATGAGCAGCGTGCTACCGAATAGGCATACCATATGTAAAATATCATTCCGTATGCGGAATAATGTGGTAAAGAACGATTTTCGCAACATGGCCAGCTCGCCAGCGAGATGCTTGCTAGTTCGTATCCAGCGACATATTTTCCATACAACCATGGTTGGAGGCGGTACGAGTGACTGGTACCTGACGTGTTGATTGTGGGTGGCATGGGAAGCACGACGGGAGTCATCATGGTGCAGTTCCCCTGAGGCTGCTGGATGAATTGGTAACTATCGTGGGTCCTGTACTCTCTTCTACCGTTGCCGCGCAGGCAGCCGCTTCACTCGCGCTGATCAGCCGTGGGCTGATTATCATTCTGTTTCTGATCTTTGAGCCTAGAGGGCTGATTCACCGGTGGGGGTTTGTCAAGGCGTACTGGAAGCTGTGGCCCTTCTCCCATCAGGACCTGGAGCAACGGGGGTGAGAGTGGTTCACGGAAAAGTTTCTTGCGTTGGGGAAACTCAATTACGCGCAGGAAAGGAGGAGGAAATGGGTAGATTCACATTGGCATTCGTAGCGTGTTCAGTTGCTCTGGTTGTGGTGTTGTTGCTTATTCCGCCGGGCGTTCATGCAAAGAGCGTCTATGTCGGTGGCAGCTTTGCGCTGACGGGAGCCTACTCCCAGGATGTGGCGGTGATGCTGGCAGCCTTTGAAGACTACGTTAAATACGTGAATGAGACGAAGCGCATGGCGCCGTGGCGCAATGAAAAGTGGCCTGCCGACATAACCGTGGAACTCCTGTGGCGAGACGACGAGCTCAAGCCCGCGAAGGCACTAGCCATATACGAGGAGCTCAAGGCCAAAGGCATGCTGGTCTTCAGGGTATCGGGGTCGCCGCAAGCCATGGCTTTGAAGGACAGGCTGAAACAGGACAACATGGGCGCGACTACGCTCGCGACCGGACCATTTCTTCTGACGCCTCCGGGGACGATATTCACCCACTATCCTCTGTACAGCGACGACCTGGCGGCGGTTGCGGACTGGTTCAAGGAGAAATGGAAGGAAAACAGAAAACCAAGGGTTGCGTATCTCACGGCGGACAATGCCATGGGAAAATCAATCGAGATACCTGAAATGGAGGCGTATCTCAAGAAGATAGGATGTGAGTTTGTTGGAGCCCAGTACGTGCCGGTAGTCCCGACATCGCAACCGACGACACAGCTCATGTGGCTGAAACAGAACAAGGTCGATCTTGCACTCGGCGTAATGGTGCAACCCGGCTCCCAGCCGACCGTCAAGGAGATGGTTCGCTTGGGCATGGGGCCGCATCTCGACTATAAGATTATTTTTGGCGCTGCTACACCCACGCATCTCCCCACGTTTCAACCGGCCATGGGACAGCTGGGTGAAGGATTTGTGGTCGGCGGCGGTTTCCCACCCTGGGATGACCCCACGCCCGGTATGAAATTCTGTGTCGAGATGCAGGACAAGAATCGTCCAACGAAAAAGATCACGAACATATCGTACGTCGGCGGTATGATCGAGGCAATGACGCAGGTCGAAGCGCTGAGACTTGCCCTGCAACAGATGCCGCTTGAAAAGCTGAAACCTGCGGACGCACTGAATCAGGGCTTTTACAAAATCAAGGCTCTCAACACGGGCGACTTGAGCAGCACACCGTTGACCTACGGTCCCAGTAAGGTCGAAGGTGTCGACGCAGTGCGGGTTGACCAGGTGGTGAAGGGCAAGATAGTAAAACAGGGCGTCTATCCATGTCGCGGCATCTATCAGCGCTGATAAATGTTACCCCGGGGGCCCTGCTTCCGGGCTCCTGCTTTCACTGCGAGTACAACGTGCTCTACACATATCAATGAGGAGGCTGAGATACTATGAAGCTCAAGGATAAAGTAGCCATTGTCACCGGCGGTGCCAGGGGCATCGGGAAAGCCTATGCTTTGCGACTCGCAGAGGAGGGTGCGCGCGTCGTGGTTGCGGATGTGCTCGATGGGGCGCCGGTTGCGGAGGAAATACAGAAAAAAGGCGGTGAGGCGATCGCGGTAAAGACGGACGTGTCGGACGAGCAGAGCGTGGGCGCCATGGTTAGCTCGGCCGTGGAACGGTTCGGCAGAATCGATGTGCTAGTGAATAATGCCGGCATCTTTGTGGGGCTGACGCGGAAGTTTTTCTACGAGCTGACGGTCGAGGAGTGGGACCGTATTATGGCCGTCAACGTCAAAGGTGTATTCCTGTGCTGCAAAGCAGTGTATCCGTACATGAAGAAGCAGGGGAAAGGCAAAATTATCAATGTTTCCTCTTCCACTTTTTATATGGGGGTTCCCTTCTTCAGCCACTACGTGGCCTCTAAGGGTGGCGTCATTGCATTTACCAGGGCGATAGCGCGGGAGCTGGGTGACGATAATATCTGTGTCAATGCCATTGCCCCTGGCTTTACATACAGCGAGGGCCTTCAGGGAAGTCCGATGTATCCGGAGGAGCGCCTGAAAATGCTGGCCAGCACCCGGTGCTTCAAACGCAATGAGGCGTCTGAGGATCTAACCGGAACCATTGTGTTCCTCGCCTCGGAGGACAGCGATTTTATTACGGGGCAGACCATCGTCGTGGATGGAGGGGCCGCGTTTAATTAACACGTGCTCTGTCAGTGACGCGCCAGGGCAAGGAAGAGCATAACTTTATCAATACGCTTCGTCACTCTGCAGGTCTTCGCTGCGTACCTTGCCCCTGAAGAGGCTGTAGACCCAGCCCTGGTAGAGCATAACGATCGGAACGAAAATGAGCGCCACGACAAGCATGATCTTAAGTGTCCCCGGGCTCGACGCAGCATTGAAGGCAGTGAGGCTGTAAGCAGGGTTCATTGTCGAAATCAGCATGTTGGGATAGAGCCCCATGACACCGAAAAGCGTGACACAGAGAATCACAAGACAGGACGCGAACCAGGCCTTGCCGTATGTCTTGTGTGCCAGGTAAGCCCGCACCAGCAAGAGTGCCAGAACCGCGCACAAAGGGATGAGCAATAAGACGGGAATGAGTTTGTAGTTGTAGTAAAGGCCTGTCTCAAACCAGGTGTGTGCAAGAAACAGCACCGCAACGACGACAAGCGGTACCCAAAGCGTTTTTGCGTACCGAGCGGCCCGTTGTTGAAGTATGCCTTCCGATTTTACCGCCAGCCAGAGGGCTCCGTGGACAAGGAAAAGCAGGAGAAAGAGAAGCCCGCCCAGAAGGGCATAAAGGTTGAGAAGAAAAAAGAGGTCCGCATGGTAAATTCCCTCGCCGTCTATGGGTATTCCCCGAAAGATGTTGGCGAAGGCCACGCCGAACAGCAGTGCCGGCACAAAACTGCCGAGTGCTGCCAGGCTATCCCACAGAGAGCGCCATGACTTGCCGGGAAGCTTACCTCTCAATTCGAAAGCGGCAGCCCGGATGATTAGTGCGAAGAGTATGATCATCAAGGGGGAATAAAAGGCGCTGAAAAGAACAGCATACGTCGCCGGAAAGGCAGCGAAGGTCACTCCGCCCGCAGTAATGAGCCACACTTCATTCCCATCCCAGAAGGGTCCCATCGTGTTGTAGATGATGCGCCGTTCCGTGTCATTCTTGCCGAGAAACGGCAGAAGCGTGCCCAGGCCAAGATCAAAGCCGTCGAGTATAAAATAGAGAGCCCAGAGAATGCCCCAGAGTAAAAACCAGATCGTCTCCAGCATCGTCTCACGCCTCCTTTCTTGAAGTTGCAGGTGCGGCCAGGCGCTGAGGGCCTTGTCGTGCGCTGCGGGCCATGAGCGCAAACGCTGTAATGCCAAGAAGAGAGTACACGAGAATGAAGGCCACGAGAGAAACTGCAACCTGGCTCGCTGCGACGGGAGAGACCGCGTCACTCGTCTTCATGAAGCCGTACACGATCCACGGTTGTCTGCCCAGCTCTGTGACGGTCCAGCCCAATGCGCACGTGATATACGGCAACGGTATTGCGTAGAGAAGAATGCGAAGGAGGCGGGGGCTCGACTCAAGACTCTTTCTCTTAAACCAGGTGATGACCATAAGCAGGACGAACAACAGGCCCAGCGTGACCATGAGCCTGAAGGAGAAGAAGACCGGCGCCACCGGAGGACGATGCGCCTTCGGGATGTCTCTGAGCCCTTTTACTTCGGCCGAGGGTGTATGATAGGCGAGTATACTCAGTACGCCCGGAATACGCCCTATCTGAATGCTGTTTCGTGCCTGCTCCTGGTCGGGTATGGCAAAGATATAAACTGGTGCGTAGGTGCCGGTCTCCCAGTGGGTTTCCAGCGCTGCCATCTTTGCAGGCTGCGTGCCCGCCAGCATGGCCGCATGCATGTGGCCTTCGACAAGGACAAACAACGACGAGATCAACCCGAAAACAAGCCCTACGCGGAAAGAGCGCAGGAAGAAGCTGCCGTGCTGTTTCCGCAGTATGTGATAGGCGGAAACCCCCATCACGAAAAATGCGCTTACCACGTACGCTGCAGCAAGCGTGTGAAGGATTGTGAGAATGGCATAGGGCTGCGTCACGACCGCCACGAGGTCGTTCAATACCGGACGTCCATTCTTTGTAAGAAAGCCGACCGGATTTTGCATCCACGAATTTGCGATCAGTATCCACAGCGCGGAAATATTAGAGGCGATGGCAACAAGCCAGATGGCAAGGGTGTGAATTTTCGGCGACAGCTTTTTCCAGCCGAACGCCCAGACGGCGATGAAGGTCGATTCAAGAAAGAAGGCGACGGTTGCTTCAATTGCGAGCAATGGGCCGAAAACGTCGCCGACGTATCTGGAGTAGCGGGACCAGTTTGTCCCGAATTGAAACTCCAGGGTGATGCCGGTGACCACGCCGATGACGAAATTGATGAGAAAAAGCTTCCCCCAGAACCTCGCCATTGCTCTGTATTCTTCGTCGCCTGTTTTGAGATGAAGACTCTGCATAATGGCAATGATGAGCGACAAGCCGAGAGTGAGGGGAACAAAGAGGAAGTGAAAATAGGTCGCTACTGCGAATTGAAGCCGCGATAGGAATAGCACGTCCATTGGAAATCCCTCCTCAGAGTGTAGAGGGCTGGTGACGGCGCACCGTGCCTGCAATGCTGATCTTTGCAGATTAGCCCAATTTGGGCTTTCCGTCAAGAACCTTCATGGAGTCTCTGCTATATGCTGGGCCGGTCTTGATGGATGATTAGGCGTTCCGACGGCTGTTGTACCTTTAGAACAAAGTTGTGCGTAGTGAACCCTTGATCCATAACAGTCTTCGCAGATGACAAATTTTCATCTTCAGAATTAAGTAATGCCAAAATCGAGGGTGGTGTCAAAATTCTTGGAAATAAGTTGTGCTCAGCCGAAAGCTTGTTGTTGAGACACAGTTCATCCTTACACCTGCAAAGAAATGAAAGTGTAGCTTGGCCTTTTCGATCGATTGCCGATTGAAATCTGCCAAATCAGTTCTTTTTCTCCAGCACCTGCCTGATTGTCTTCGCTATTTCTTTCTTCGTTAATGGTTTCATGACGAAACCCGTAATTGGCATCCACAAGGGGACCTGAAGCCAGTGGCCAGTACAACAGGCACATCGGGCCTGTCCTCGCTTCAGAGTATACCACACGGTCCGGGACTTTCCCGCTGGTTCGTCTGGCCTCCACGCGTGTGGCGGCCGGATATGCTCAACGTCTTCTTAACATAGATGGTGCGAGGACGCAGTAGCGTCTGCTACAAAGAACATAGCTGCCCGTGCGGCGCGCAACGAAGACATACGGGTCCGCAGCTATATAAGCATACGAAACATGGTCGTACTGGTTCTCGCTGTTGCCTATTTTGCGGCGGTATACCTCGTGACAACCTTCGGCACAAGATGCTGGTAGAGGGATATATCTCGTCTCCAAGCGGTTCTTTGGCGTACCCACGTTCTTCAACTACGCCATCGCTGACGGATTATACAA
>DATKNH010000085.1 GCA_035541455.1 Syntrophorhabdales bacterium | reverse complement strand
GCCTCGCGCACCTTATTTGCCAATAGATGGTTATTGGAGAGCAGGTTTGCACCGGCGATGATGATGAGATCGCATTTTTTCAGGTCATCGTACGAGTAGAGATTTGAAAGGCCCATATCTCTGTAAAGATTGAAGACCTTCCCCGTATGGTAGTACGCAGGTGACGCCACGAAGCCCTTGCTGAGGAGCGCTGCTATTTCCTTGATGAGATACACTTCCTCGTTTGTTGCGCGGGAAGAGACGAGAAAGCCTATGCCTTTTCCGGCTTCGTCGAGGCGCTTCATACTCTCGGCTGCAATGGTGACCGAATCGTCAAAGGTACAGGCTCGCGAGGTGCCGTTTGTCCTGACGCATGCCGCGGTCATCTTCGCTTCATGGTTAACAAAATCGTAACCGAAGCGACCCATAACGCAGAGAGAACCGCGATTGGGCAGGTGCTCTGTGTCGCTGACCACATTGGTAATGTACCGGTTCTCAAAAACTTCCAGGTCAAAGGAGCAGCCGAAGCCGCAGTGCGGGCAGGTAGTCCGCGTTCTCTCTGTCTGCCAGAACCTTGATTTTACGGGGCTCAGGTTTTCCGTCAGCGAACCGACCGGGCAGACACCCAGGCATTCACCGCACGAGATGCAGTCTTCCGGCCGCGTAACCTTCATCTTCGCTTCGATGCCATTGTCCACAAGATCGAGCACGCCCCTGCCCGACACTTCTCTGCACGCATGCACGCAGCGCAGGCAGAGTACGCACCTGTCCTGAAAATAGCGGATCAGCGGCGTGGAAAAGAAGAGCTGCTTCTTTGGTTCGCGTGTTGCGTGCAGGTCTACTTTTTCAAGCCGATGTTCAAAGACCAGGTCCTGCAGCCGGCACTCGCCGCCGGCGTCACAGATAGGACACTCCAGCGGATGATGGATAAGCAAAAATTTCAGGTAATCCTGCCTCATCCTGAAAAGCCTGTCAGAGTGCGTAATCACAGAGATTCCATCGACCGCAGTGGTCACACACGATGCGACAGGATTGGCATAGCCCTCCACTTCGACGATGCAGAGCCGGCACGAGCCTATGGGCAGAAGATTCTCATGGAAGCAGAGCGTCGGTATGTAGATATTATTTTCTCGCGCAACCTCCAGGATCGTCTTCCCGGGAGCGGTCTCTATTGCGCGGCCATTAATCGTGAGCTTTATCATTCTTCCTGGACCCTGCTCTTATACCGCAACCATGCCGATGCGGAAGCAGCGCAGACAGCGGCTCGCCTCCTTCATGGCCTCGTTTACCTTGTATCCTTCTTCTACTTCATCGAAGTTCCATTTCCTCGTCTCAGGTTCCAGCATCCTGAGATGGAGTCTCTTGTCTCCACCGGTAATGCCGAGGTTCTCATCCTTCTGGTAGACCTTCACGGTTGAAAATAAAGTATTGAAGCGTTCCTCGACGCGGGGCGCAACCTGCTCACCGCGCAGGTACTGATCAATCTTCCAGGCAGCGCGTTTCCCGTTGCCGCAGGCACGGACCAGCACGTCCGGCCCGGTCTCGCAGTCGCCGGCCGAGAAGATGCCCTTTGCCGTGGTCTCAAATGTTTCCTGATTGACTTGCACGGTCTTCCACTTGGTCAATTGCAAGCCTTCAATCCCTGCGAGAAAGCCGAAATCGACCACCTGCCCGATCGCAGGGATCAGGATATCAGTCTCTATGATGAATTCAGAATTGGGCACAGGAACCGGTCTTCTGCGGCCGCTTGCATCGGGTTCGCCCAGTTCCATGCGGATCAATTCCACGGCCACCACCTTGCCATCTTTTTCGATGATGCGTGTGGGATTGCAAAGATAGTGGAATTTTACACCCTCTTCTTCCGCATCGTGGATCTCGACCGGGTCAGCAGGCATCTCCGCTTTGGTCCTGCGGTAGACGAGATTTACGTCAGGCTTTCCCACGCGAAAGGACGAACGCACGCAGTCCATGGCCACGTTGCCGCCACCGACCACCACCACCTTCTTCCCTTCAGGATACGGATCTTTTCCGTTGTTGACGTCGAGCAGATATTTGACCCCGGGTATGAAGCCCCTGTAGCCTCTGTCCTCACCATCAACGCCCATGGGAGAACTTCCATGCGCGCCGACACCGATGAAGATCGCATCATATTCCTTCTGCAGTTCGGCCATGGTGACATCCTTTCCCACGTTGACGCCGTACTTGATCTCCACGCCGAGGCCTGATAGCAAGTCGGTTTCGCCACCGACTATCGGACGAGGCAGGCGGTAGTCTGGTATTCCGACGGCTGCCATGCCGCCCGGCTCGCCAAGGCGCTCGAGGATTGTAACGTTATAGCCCATCTGGCCCAGATAATAGGCAACGGAGAGTCCGGCGGGACCTGCGCCGATCACGGCGACCTTTTTAGCATTAGCGGCCGCTCTCTTGATGTCGGGCTGTTTCTCTTTCTCCAGTTCAAAATCTGCAACGAAGCGTTTCAGATACTTGATCGAAATCGCTTCGTCGATATTGGCTCTTCTGCAGTTCGACTCACAGGGCCGCACACAAACCCTGCCGAGGATGCCCGCGAGGCACGTATCCTCACGGATTGTACTGAGGGAATCGGTGAATCTCCCTTCTGCAATCGCCTCAACGTAGTGGGGTATTTTCAGCTTGGTCGGGCACACACTGAAGCAGGGGGCTGTGACCGAAGCACGGTAGGTGCCGCCAACTGCCTTCTGCCCTGCAATGCATCGTTCGAAGCTTTCTGAAAAATGATCCATCGCGTGTAGCAGTGGTACCAATCCTGTCTGGCCGATCTGGCACTTGGAGCCTTGTCTGATTTCAGACGAGAGGGACTCGATGAAGCCGAGATCTTCCTTACTACCCTGCCCGGCAGAAATTGCTTTCAGCCTGTCAAGAATTACCTTCGTTCCTATCCTGCAGGGCAGGCATCGGCCGCACGATTCCTTCTGGACTGCCTCGACATACTTGACGCACATGTCGACTATATCCACCTTCTCATCGAAGAGTGCGATACCATCCCAGCCCATGAAGGCTTTTATCGGTTCACCGGCAGCAAACTCTTCAGGAAGCCTGAGCCGCTTGGGAGCGGAGAACTCTTCCCTGCTCTTCCCCCGATTATCAACGAGCTCCCCCTGCCAGTAGCTAAAGAGTACTCCTGCCATGTATCACCTGTCGATTTCGCCGAGAACGATGTCAACGCTTCCGATGGCAGCGACCACGTCAGCTACCATCTGCCCCTCGATCATCTTGGGCACCGCCCCGAGGTTGAGAAATGAGGGCGGTCTGATCCTCATGCGGAAGGGCTTATTGGAGCCGTCGCTCACCAGGTAAAATCCGAGCTCGCCTTTTGGAGACTCGACAGCGCCGTACGCCTCACCTGCAGGCGGCTTGAATCCTTCTTCCATAATTTTGAAATGGCGGATGAGCGCCGCCATGTCCTTCTGTACGTCTTCCTTTTCCGGACCCACAATGCCTAGCGCGTCAGCTTTTACAGAGCCGGCTGGAAGCTTCTCCAGGCCTTGCGTGATGATCCTCACCGATTGTCTCATCTCCTGTAATCTCACCACGTACCGGTCGTATACGTCACCCTTCGCGCCGAGGGGCACTATAAAATCGAACTCATCGTACGACGAATACGGGTACGCTTTGCGCACATCGTAATTGACGCCGCTGGCCCGGAGCACAGGCCCGGTGACGCCGTAGTTTATGGCGTCTTCAGCCGAGAGAGGTGAGATGTTCTGCGTCCTTTTTTTCCAGATAATATTCTCGGTAAGCAGCGTCTCATATTCATCTATTCTCTTGGGAAATTCCTCGATAAAGGCTTTTACCATACCCTCAAACTCAGGCGGGACATCTTGAGCCAGACCGCCTATCCTGATATAGCTGGGCGTGAGACGTGCTCCGGTCACGTTCTCCACGATGGTCAGGATCGTCTCTCTTTCCCTGAATGCATAGAAGAGAACGGTCATGGCACCGATATCCAGAGCGTGTGTCGCAAGCCACAATAGATGCGCTGCGAGTCTCTGCAGCTCGCAAAGAATGACCCTCAGGTACTGGGCCCGCTTTGGTATTTCCAGTCCAATGAGCTTCTCGCATGCGAGGCAGTAAGCCAGGTTGTTGGAAAGCCCGTTCGTGTAGTCGAGCCTGTCGGTGAGGGTCAGTGCCTGATGGTACGTCCTGGCCTCCGCAAGCTTCTCCACGCCCCGGTGCAGATACCCGATGAAAGGCACAGACTTTTTGACTATCTCGCCGTCCAGTTCCAGTACCATCCTCAGCACCCCGTGTGTTGCAGGGTGCTGCGGTCCCATGTTAATAGTCATGAACCTGGTCTCAGCCAAGTCTACTTGTCCCCCCAATTCCACATTCAATGGGGCTCACGTCGCCCCCTCCAGTGGCAAAGCCACATGGAGCCTCCCCTCCACCCTCCAACCGCTCCGCGGCTGCGGGTACCCGGTCGCCGTGCTCGCTGGGGTTCGGCAAACTATTTCTCCTCACCCAATTCCACATTGAAGGGTTTGTCGAAGTCAGGGCCTTCCAAGGGGTAATCCTTCCTCAGCGGATGTCCCTCAAACTCATCGTCAAGAAGAATCCGCCTCAGGTCCGGATGGCCCTCGAAACGGATACCGAACATATCGTAGATCTCTCGCTCGAACCACTCCGCCGCCTTCCAGATGCCTGACGCAGTGGGAACCGTCTCGCCGTCTTCCAGGCCCACTTTTACCGCCAGTCTGTACCTATGCTTGATCGAGTTAAGAAAATAGATCAGCTCGAAACGTGGTTTCTCTTTATTGTTGTCCACGCCAAAAAGGTCCGTCAGCATATCGAAGGCGCACTCGGGATCTGTCTTGAGGAAAAAAAGCACTTCCAGAATCTTCGTCTTATCGACTATGACACTGGGGATAGCACTGCCGGTCCGTTCTTCAACGGTGACGATCCTGTCGCCGAACTGTCGAATCAGCTTCCCCGTTACTTTTCGAACATCTTTAGTTTCATCTGCCATTCTATACTCTACCCTTCACCATATTCCACAAACCCTATCAACCTCTCATTTTGGGCAGCGAAATCAGTTCTCTTTCCAGTATGGTCTCTTTTTGAATCTTTTCCTGAAGCTTGATCAGTCCTGCCAAAAGGCTTTCCGGCCGCGGTGGACAGCCCGGCACATATACATCCACAGGGACGATCTGGTCCACTCCCTGCACAACGCTATACGTTCTGAAAATCCCGCCGCAAGTTGCACAGGAGCCGAGCGCGATCACCCACTTTGGTTCAGGCATCTGCTCATAGATCCGCTTCAGTATGGGCGCCATTTTTTTAGTCACCGTGCCTGCCACAATCATCAGGTCTGACTGGCGCGGAGAGGGTCTGAAGACCTCGGCACCAAATCTGGCAATATCATAGGTGGCAGAACTGGCAACCATCATCTCAAGGGCACAGCAAGCAAGACCAAAGGTGACGGGCCACACAGAGTTCTTACGTGCCCAGTTTACAAAGTAGTCGACAGTTGTGACGACCACGTTCTTGTTCACCTCGGTTACTCCCATTCCAACGCCCCTCTCTTCCAAACGTAAAGATAGCCGATGAAAAGTATGATAACGAAAATAAGCATTTCACCAAAGCCGAACAGCCCCAATCTCCGCGTAATAACAGCCCATGGATACAGAAACAGAATCTCCAGATCGAACACCAGAAAGAGCATGGCGACTATGTAATACCTGATCGTCATCCTGCGGCGCGTGGGTCCGGAGGTTGTCATGCCGCACTCGTAAGGAGCCGCCTTAACCTTCCTGGCTCTTCGGGGCCCAATTATGTAAGAAGCCCCCACCATAAAGGCCGCAATGAAACCGGCAAAAAGCATCATTATGAGGATTGAAACATATTCAAGCATGATTGCCTGTCTGTTATCCGATCACAACAAATTTCAATGAGTGGAGGATAACCAATACTAAACTAATTATGTCAATTTATGTCAAGAACAAAATGCAATTCCGTTCACTCAAAGAATAAAATCAATAAAATCACAAGAGTTCCTCCGCCTCGAACGCGAAAGCCCTGATCTGGGCCTCTTTATAATTTTTGTTGATCTCCTGAAGAGCTTTAAAAAGGCTGCTCTCCTTTTCCTGGCCTACCGCAAGGGCTACCATGGCCTTAGTTCCCGTCCACACCTGCTTGTCATGCTGACCGCCGCGAGTAGTACGGCCGCGTCCCTTGTTCTTCTCCGGGAGAGGGTAGAGATCAATCTGCGCTTTTTCGAAAGCTGAGAGCACGGCATCATTCTGATCGGCATTGTACGTTACCAGGTAAACCTTCACAACACTCTCAACAAAGAACCGCCTCCAGCCTTGGCGCTGAACCACACGAAATATATCTTCTCCGCTTGAAGACCGAAGAAACTTATTATAAGTTAAACCGCTTTGGTCGAGGGGTCAAGACCGCAGATCCAAAATGCGTGCATCAAAACCACCGGCTACCTGGCTGCATAGGGTTCTCGGGTTCTGCGGGCACACCTGGCACGGGTACAGCTGGTACAGGCGGAGGAGGCGCTGTAAAATCGTCAGGCGGGTAGCGCCGAAGCGCCCCCGCCATGAAATTCATCCAGACAGGCAGGGAGACCCTGCCGCCGCTCTCTGCCTTGCCAAGAGAGGTCCTCGTGTCGAATCCGACCCATACTCCCGTGCATATAAAAGGCGAATACCCAACAAACAACGCGTCGTAGAAACTGCTGGTGGTGCCTGTCTTGCCTGCAACCGGGTACCCGAGCCGGCTCGCCTCTTTTGCAGTGCCGTACGTTGTCACGCCCTTCAAGAGCATATTCATCTGATACGCTATCTCGGGCGAGATTGCGCGGCTTTTGTTCGGCTCATTGCTCTCGAGGATCGTCCCTTTTTCATCTTCTATTCTCCGGATGAAAAGAGGCTGTACTCGGAAGCCACCGTTGGCGAACGCCGAAAAACCCTTCACGAGGTCCATGAGGGTAACATTCGACGTGCCGAGGGCTATGGAGAGATCACTCTCTATGTCTGCGGAAATACCTAGGCTTTCCATTGCGCGGCGGACCGAGTCGATGCCGACGTCTTCCAGGAGCCGTACGGTTGCCGCATTCTTCGAGTAGGCAATGGCATCCTTGAGGCTGATTGGGCCCATGTACACATTATCATAGTTCCGGGGTGTCCATGCCTTCCCTTCGGCGCCGGCGTATGCCTTCGGCTCATCGAGTATAGTCGAGTCAGGGGAATAGCCTTTCTCCAGGGCAGCGAGGTAAATGAAAGGCTTGAAGGCGCTTCCCGGCTGCACTTTCGCCTGTATCGCCCGGTTATAAGGGCTCTTCTCCGCGCTTCTTCCTCCCACCAGCGCCAGAACGTAGCCCGTATTTACATCCATGCAGAGCAGAGCCCCCTCTGCCCCCGACGATTTTAAGGGGACAAATTGCAGGAGCTTCTTTTTGTCCAGCCCCCTGTAGGTTCCTCTCACCACGTCACCCGGACGAAAAACAGCGTCCGACGCCTTGAGCAGACCCTTCTGTTTTCCCAGCACGACTGCGTAACCGTCGGCCATCTTCTCGGTAATGAGCACGGTGTAAGACTTACCCGCTTTGAGTCCCTCAAAGTGTATATCCTTCTCCTGGCCGGTCCCGAAGCTCTCCCAGCGCTTCTTTTCAAGCCGCGCGACCACAACGGGCGCGCCTTTGCGCTGATCATAGTTAGCGAGACCCCTCTTGATGGATTCTTCGGCCTGTTTTTGCAAAGAGCCGTCCACGGTGGCGTAAACCTTGAGCTGCCTTCGGTTAAAAACACCTTTACCGAACTTCTCCTCCACCGAACGCATCACCGTGTTCTTGAAGTAGCTGTCTGCAAAAACTCCGTCATCTTCCCGTATATAGATCTTTTCATTAAGCATTGACATTGCCGTTTTTTTGCTCACAAAATCTTTTTTCTCCATCTGATCTATCACATACTCCTGCCTTAGTCGCGCGAGTCCGGGGTGGTTCTTGGGTGTGTAACGAGCCGGGCTCTGAACCAGACCTGCAAGCAGTGCGGCTTCTGCCCTGGAAATCTGCCAGATGTGCTTGCCAAAGTAGACCTGTGACGCCGCCTCGACACCGTAAACCCCCTGCCCCATGTAGATGTTATTCAGGTATAAATTGAGTATTTCATGTTTTGTGAGGTTTCGTTCAAGACGGTACGCAAGTATTCCTTCCCTGACTTTCCGAAGCATGCTGCGCTCCGGCCCGAGGATGAGCGATTTAACAACCTGCTGAGTTATGGTGCTCCCGCCCTGCACAACCCTGCCGTGCACTACATTCTTGAAAAGCGCCCTTGCTATACTCAGAGGGCTGACTGCGCCATGCTTAAAAAATTCTGCATCCTCTGCAGCCAGGAATGCGTCTCTCACGTATCGGGGAATCTTGTCGTACGGAACAAAAACACGATTGTCAGGCACTATCACGTAAACAAGCTCGTCGTGTGCGCCGTAAATCGAACTCGTGGGTTTGTTGGTGAGATTCTTCAAAGCCACCACAGAAGGGACTTCGGTGACCAGAAAAACACACAGCCCGAGACCAAGAAGCAAAAATGAAACAAGTATCAGGGCGACGAGAAAATGCTGGCGTCTCTTTTTCAAAGACCTGACCCCATGTGCTTCCGGCCCGAAAAAACGCTATAAGATGTATTGATTTCGCCCATATGCTTCCTCTAAGAGTAGAACAGAAGCCCTCCCGAATTCAACCGGGGGACAGCCTTCTTCCTCCACATGAGCTCTGGAGGATCACCGTGGCAACATAAACGCATACTTAACATCAAAGGTTTCGTAGATATAACATGATATAGTATGAATGATAAAGAAATTATACGGTTGCTAACGCATAATCACGGTGTATGATGCTCGTTATTCACCAGCCATGATTCTGATCAAAACATATCATGCCGAAATGAAGATAACTGAAACGGCAGTTTCGCCAGCATCCGAACCAGTTCCGCACGCTTGTCCTGATTGACAATTTCCTCCATAATTGGTATATTTTTCTAGCGATTAACCTACCATTTTCGGTGTCATTACCACATGGAATTTTTAACTGCAGTGAGCCCCGGCGACGCGCTCGGGATTATCGAAACGTTTCCCCTTCCGGCGAGGAAAAGGGAGAATATCAGTATCGACAATGCCCTGGGGAGGATTCTTGCGCAGGATGTAGTTGCGCTGGAGGACATCCCCCCCTTTGTCAGGTCTCTCGTTGACGGTTTTGCCTTGCGGGTCCAGGACGTCTATGGAGCTAAGGAAACCACGCCGGCCCTTCTGGTGACCAAGGGCGAAGTAAGGGTCGGAGAAGAAACAGGCCTGCGCGTGGGTCCGGGTGAGGCGGTCTACGTTGCGACAGGCGCCATGCTGCCTGAAGGCACGGACGGCGTCGTAATGCAGGAACAGACACGCCAGACAATCCACGACCTCGAGGTAACCAAGGCAGTGCATAAGGGAGAAAACATCTGCTTCCAGGGCGAGGATATCCGGAAGGGGAACACGGTTATGCTTCCCGGAAAGCGCATATCGGCTTTTGACATTGGCGTGCTCGCTGCTCTTGGTATAGATAAGATCCAAGTCTACGAACTGCCGTTCGCAGGACTCATCTCGTCAGGAGATGAACTGGTTCCCGTGGAGGCCCTTCCCTCTCCCGGGAAAGTGAGGGATATTAACCGCTACACAATATCGAACCTGCTCTATCGCGCGGGCTGCTCTGTCCGCTTCGGCGGCATCGCCAAAGACACCCTTAAAGACGTAACCAGCAAGCTTGAACGGGCCAATGACTGCGACATTCTGCTGCTCTCTGGCGGCAGTTCCAAAGGGCAGAGCGATTTTGTCACCGCCGCCATTGAAAGTCTTGGAGGAAAGATTCTGTTTCACGGCATTAATGTGAGGCCTGGCAAGCCCACTATTTTCGGGACTCTCTGGGGCAAGCCGGTCTTTGGACTCCCCGGTCACCCCGTCTCCTGCTCCGTGATTCTCCTCCGGTTTGTACTCCCCATTGTAAAAAGACTCAGGGGAGAAGCAGAGACCATACGGTGCACAGTCCGGGCAAAGCTTGACACCAACGTGCCCTCTTCATATGGCATCGAGGAGTACGTGCGTGTCAATCTCTCCCACACGGACGGCACATACACCGTAACACCGATCTACGCAAAATCATCGGTGATCTCCATGCTGGCAAAGGCAGACGGCTACGTTATCGTGCCCGAAGGCCGGGAAGGCCTGGAGACCGGGGAAGAAGTGGAGGTCCATATCCTTGACTAAACGCTATCTCGATACGCTACGCAAAGAGGAGGCAGTGAGACGGGTGCTGGATGCAGTCAGCCCGTTAACGGGAGAAGAGCCTGTTCTCTCAGAGAGGTCTATCGGGAGAATAACGTCCCGGCAGGTCCTGGCTCGAATTTCGAACCCTCCCTTCACGTGCTCCGCCATGGACGGCTACGCGGTCGATTTCGAAAAAACGCTGCCTGCTGACCTCACCAATCCGGTCACGCTTGCGAAAGACAGGGATGCCACCCGTGTCAATACCGGGGACCCTGTTCCTGTGGCAGCCAACGCAGTGATCATGATCGAAGATGTGGAAGACAAGGGAAGCAGCATCCTGATCCGCAAACCGGTCTCTCTCTGGCAGCATGTGCGGATGGTAGGAGAAGATATCGTCGAAGGAGATGCACTTTTCCCGACCGGTTATCACATCAGGGTCATGGACGTGGGTCTCCTGATAGGTGCGGGTATCCGGGAGGTACACGTCAAAAAGCGCCCGAAGCTGCTTATTATACCCACGGGCCACGAACTCTTCGATGTGACAAAGCAATCAATCGGTTCGCTAAAAGAAGGGCAGCTGATCGATTTCAACTCCTACACACTCAAGGCCCTGGCCGAGGAGCTCGGTTTCGACACTGCAAAAGCAGAAATAGCGCGTAATAAAGGTGAGTTACACCACATACTTGACAAAGCATCTCATGAGTATGACGTAATTCTTGTAAATGCTGGCTCAAGCGCCGGCACTGAAGATTTCACTGAGAGCGTGATCAGCGAGCTAGGCACTGTCTTGTTCCACGGCGTGGCCATGATGCCGGGCAAGCCCACGCTTTTCGGCCTGGTACAGGCAAAGCCGGTGTTCGGGATACCAGGCTACCCTGTATCCACGGTTCTCGCCTTCAAGACCTTTGTCGAGCCTCTCTATGAGAAGCTGGTCTCGGCAGCGCTCACCAAGAAAAGCGTTACCTGCGTAACGCCCTACAAGCTCCCTTCGGCCATCGGCGTTGAAGAAGTGGTCCGGGTGAGCTTAATAGACAAGCACGGGCTTTTTTACGCCTATCCGCTCGCGCGTGGTGCAAGCCTGTTTACCTCCATGGCGCAGGCGGACGGGCTCGTCAGGATTCCCCAGAACGTAGAGGGCTATCTTGAAGAGGAGCAAGTGTTGTGCGAATTACTGAGGGACAAAGCAGACCTCAAGGGAAGGCTCCATATTCTGGGCAGCCATGATTTCTCCCTGGACGTGATGCGCGATATCATCAAGAAGAGCAACCCTTCCATGGATCTGCTCTCCACGCATATAGGCTCCCTGAGCGGTATCATAGCACTGCAGAAGGGAGTGGTCGACTTGTGCACCACGCATATACTCGACGAGAAAGAAAAGGTCTATAATATACCTGCGGTGAAAAAATATCTGGGCAGCAGGCCTGCGCTTCTCATCAACGTGGCGAAACGCATCCAGGGTCTGGTGCTGCCAAAGGGAAATCCGAAAGGTATTAAGGCTGTAACAGATCTTGCCCGCAGTGATGTCCGCTTTATCAACAGGCAGGTGGGCTCCGGCACGAGGATACTCCTCGATAGTGTGCTCGCTGAGCAGGGTATAAGCAGAGACGACATTCGCGGCTACAACCGGGAAGAATTCACCCATGCTGCGGTCGGGATACTGGTAAAAAACAAGATAGCCGATGTAGGGCTTGCTATTTACCCGATAGCGCACCTTTTCGGTCTTGATTTCATTCCCCTTGTGGAAGAGGAATATGATCTTCTCGTTACAAAGCAGTTCTCGGAAGACAAAAGATTTTCAGTCCTCATGGACGCGATAACCTCAGCTGAGTTCAGCCGCAGGCTCGGCGAGTTCGGCGGATACAACACTGACCAGACAGGAAAGACGAAATATGTTAACGGATAGATTCAACCGCGTTATCAATTACCTCAGAATATCGATCACCGACAGGTGCGATCTGCACTGCAAGTACTGTGTTGAGAAAGATTTTCCCTTTATACCGCACGATGAAATCCTGAGGTACGAAGAGATTGTACGGTTTGTTCGCGTAGCAGCCCGCCTGGGCGTCACAAAGGTGCGTCTCACTGGTGGGGAACCGCTGCGCCGAAAGGATTTACCCTTTCTCCTCGAAGAGATTGTGAGCACTGAGGGCATAGACGATATCAGCCTGACGACGAACGGCGTCAGCCTGGGAGAAAAAGTCCTGGAACTGAAAGAAGCGGGATTGCGCAGGCTGAATATAAGCCTCGACACGTTGAAGCGGGACAAGTTTAAATTCATCACCGGCGTGGATGCTCACGACAGGGTGCTTGACAGCATACAAAAAGCAAAGAATGCGGGATTGTGCCCGGTGAAAATAAATACGGTCATCATCAAAGACTTCAACGATGACGAAGTCCTTGACTTTGTGGCCTTCGCAAAGCACGAAAATGTGGAGGTGAGGTTCATAGAATTCATGCCCTTCGGCGACACGGGCCTATGGGACAGTTCAAAAGTAGTCACCTCTGCAGAACTGGAAGCCTTTATCAAGACGACGCACGACCTGGTGCCGTCAATGAACTCACATAAAGGACCGGCGCGCATGTTCAAAATACCGGGGCAGAACGGCAAAATAGGCTTCATCAGCCCCATGTCCTCCCATATATGCAGCGACTGTAACAGGCTGAGGCTTACGTCCGACGGAAAAATAAAGCCCTGTCTCTTTTCGGACACGGAATATGATGTCAAGGTATTGCTCCGAGGTAACAGGACGGATGACGAGATAGCAGAGTCACTCGTCAAAATTGTCCACGCAAAGCCCGAGAAAAAATTTGAATCGGGTGTCATAAGAAAGTGCCAGCGTAGCATGAGGGGCACGGGAGGATGAAAGGCAGTTTTGAGTTTTGAGTGCTGAGTTTTGGGTGATGAGTTGAGGGGCATTGAATTACTGATACTGTGAAGAACCAGAGGCTGACGGTATGAGACTCACACATGTTGATAAAGATGGTAAAGCCAAGATGGTCGATGTGGGCAGCAAGCCGGACACCGAGAGGCAAGCCATAGCCCGCGGTCATGTGAAGATGTCGCGGGAAGCCTACGACCTTGTGCGCAAAGGACACGGACCCAAGGGTGATGTCTTTGCAGTGGCCAAGGTCGCAGGTATCATGGGTGCAAAGAAAACAGCAGAATTAGTGCCGCTCTGTCATCCGCTTGCCATCACTTTCGTAGATGTTGTCTATGATTTTGCAGACAGCGACCAGACCATCGGCGTCACGTCGACGGTCAGGACCAAAGGGCCGACCGGGGTGGAGATGGAGGCCATCACCGCCGTGATGGTAACAGCCCTCACTATTTACGATATGTGTAAGGCAATAGACAAGGGAGTGGAACTGGGCCCCTTTTATCTCCTGGAAAAGAGCGGGGGCAAAAGCGGCATTTACAAGCGCAAGGCTAAAGGATAAGGGATAGAGGGAAAGACGTTGCGGGTTGCGAGTTACGGGTTCAAAAAACAGCGATTCAAAATGAAGCGAAAGCAAGTGAGATGAGCGGCAAGTAAAAAGCTTCAGATGCGCGAAGTTCCGAGACGCGTGGATCTTCGACGTACTCTAGTATGCCTGCGATCCCCCCGGCGAAGGGCGACAAAGCAGATGAACTTTTTACGCCGCCGCTTGGAGGCAGAATGAAGGGAAAGATAATTTCGGTTAATATCAGCGCCGACAAAGGCGAAAAGAAACACAACATACATAAATGCATGCTCAAGGAAGGCCACGGCCTGACAGAAGATGCCCATGCCGGGCCTTGGCATCGCCAGGTAAGTCTGCTCGCAACAGAGAGCATCAAGAAGATTAAAGACAAAGGTCTCGATGTCCATGCAGGGGACTTTGCCGAGAACCTGACTACGGAAGGTATAGATCTCCCTGCCCTGCCCGTTGGCACAAAGCTTAAAGTGGGAGAGAACATCATCATGAAAGTAACCCAGATCGGCAAGGAGTGTCATACGCGCTGCAATATCTTCTACCAGGTAGGTGACTGCGTTATGCCGCGTGAAGGCATCTTTGCGGAGGTTCTGACCGGTGGAGAGATAAAGGTCGGCGACGAGATAGAGGTCGTACAGTGAAGTATAAAGCCGTCGTTATCACGATCAGCGATAAAGGATCATGCGGCCAGCGCGAAGATACTAGCGGACCGGGGCTGCGGGACATGCTGAAGGGTGACTTTGAAGTGGGCGACATCATAATCATCCCGGATGAAGTCGATACTATTGCCAGCACCATCAGGCAACAGGTGGATGAGTTCGGCATAGATCTTGTCGTCACGAACGGCGGCACAGGTCTCAGCAAAAGGGATGTAACCCCAGAAGCAACACGTATGGTCATAGAGAAGGACCTTCCGGGCTTCGCTGAAGTCATGAGGACAGAGAGTTTCAAGATAACACCGACCGCGATTATATCCAGAGCCGTCTGCGGCATACGAAAAGAAAGCATCATCATAAATCTGCCTGGAAGCCCGAGGGCAGCGACCGAGTGTCTGGGATTTATCAAGCCGGCCCTGCCGCACGCACTGGAGAAATTAAAGGGCTCTACGGCCGACTGCGCCCGGTAGCTTGAAGCTGGAGCCGGCGCTCCCACTGACAATATAACCAAGCATTCGATAACTCGATATTCGAGCAGTCAGATACTCACCGGACAGCGGTTAAGACAGGAAAGTGAGGAATAGATGGAACGTATTGGCACATTCAGGTTTGTCGGCAACAAGGTGATCATGCTCTTGCGGGACAGGGTCTGCGAAACCCCTGAAGAGCTGCTGGCAAGCGAATTGTTTCTGCAGGTGCTCACGCGTTTCATCGATGACCTCAAGCGGAAGCACTCACCTCTCCTCGAGATATTTGGGAAGGAGCCCCAATCCATCCAGCTGCCTGATGTACAGGAGCTTGTTGACGTGTTTCAGGTTCTTCACAAGCTGAACATTGACGCGGTTTCGAAGCTGGTGAAAAACGGAGACCGTTATATCAAGAATCCGTCGCTCCTCCTGACATTTGCTGAGAATCTGTACAATTACTGGAGACAGTTCGAGCGCTTCATCATATGTGACTCAACCGGTGATCGCCTGGACAAGCGTCCGTATCGGACCTTCAATTCAACAATCGAGTCCCTTACTCATCTGGTGCGCCAGACGTATCGGGATGTGGAAGAGAATATTACAGGCCAGCATCCGGCTGTATACCGCCAGGTAAGCGCGGGCGCTGAAGTTGCGGTGATTGCCTTGCCGAAACAGATTGCGTTACCTGAGGGTAGTTACCAGAAACTTCGCACCATCCCGCTTATACGACAGCTTCTTCTTTATCCGCCCCTCTTGCTCAACCCGCCGATGAATAAGAGAACAGGCAAGTTCGAACGGATCGCGGGCAACCCTTTGGACCTGCTGGACATCAACCCTGTGGAGTGGCTTTGCTATCCTGCTAAGGTAGGCCCCTTGTTGATTCTTGTCTACATTCATGAAAAGTTCTTCGAACTCGGCCTTTCCCTGTGCAACCTGTTTGAAGTGGCGGAAGATGACTTCCTCGATCGTCCAATAGATGCGGTCTATCTTTTTGGCGTTCCTGGAAATGCGCTCGATTCTCTTGCTCCCATGCCCACCGTCTTTTACGATGACGTGGAGAACGGCCTGCTTGCCGCAGCCTGTCCGAATAATAATGAGTTTGCTTATTTCGGATATCTTAAGAAGATGGTATTGACGCTCCACAACATCAAGATCATGAAAATGGGAAGAATGCCTTTCCATGGGGCCATGGTGAGGATAGTGACAAAGAACAGCGGCTCGTGGACTGTGCTTATCATCGGCGATACAGGAGCAGGAAAATCGGAAACCCTTGAAGCCTTCAGGACCATCGGGGAGGCCGCTATTGAAGAAATCATCATCATTGCCGATGACATGGGATCGCTCGAAACAGATGAGCGCCAAAAGGTCATGGGCTACGGCACAGAGGTGGGCGCATTTGTGCGATTGGATGATCTCCAGCCGGGTTATGCCTTCGGCCAGCTCGACCGATCGATCATCATGAATCCCAACCAGGTGAATGCGCGGATCGTACTGCCCGTGACCACCTATGAGCAGGTGGTGAAAGGCTATCCTGTGGATATGGTCCTGTACGCCAACAACTATGAAGAGGTTGACGAGGATCACCCGATCATCGGGCGTTTGTCCTCCCCGGACGCAGCCCTACATGTATTCCGCGAAGGGACAGCCATGAGCAAGGGCACCACCACGTCGACAGGGCTGGTGCATACCTATTTCGTGAACGTCTTCGGAGCGGTTCAGTACAAACCTTTGCACGACCAGATAGCGAAGAAGTTTTTTGAAGCCTTTTTTGACAACAACACCTTCGTCGGGCAGCTCAGGACAAGGCTCGGCATCCCCGGCCGGGAGAGAACAGGACCGGAAGAGGCAGCGCGAGCATTATTGTCTATGCTATCAGGCGAGATGGGTAACGCGGTCTAAACTTCCAGGATTGCCCCGCGCTGCTTCAACTGCTTCTGAACAATCTCAGGTGAAATCTCTCTCGGTATTATTTTAGAGTCTGCAGAGTGCGCAGCGAGAATACCTGCGGCCTCTCCCATCGCGAACGCCGGCCCTATCACACGCGCAGAGGCGTGCGCTGCGTGCGTAGCAGACAAGCAGCGTCCCGCGACCAGCAGGTTTTCAACGCCCTTTGCAATGAGACAGCGTAAAGGTATCGTGTAGTAGTCGTCCTCTATTTCAATAAACTTCCAAACAATTCTTCGCGTCTCAGGATCGTGCGTCTCCATGGGCCATGCACCGAGCGCAATGCCGTCGTCAAATTTCATGCCCTTGAGCACGTCCTTCTCTTGCAGCACGTATTCCCCTTGAACGCGCCGTGTCTCTCGTATGCCTATCTGGGGCGCAAAGGAAGAGAGCTCCGCATCCTCAAATCCCGGGAGGTACTTTCTGAAAGCCCTGATGTATTCCAGCACCTGCTTCCTGCCCTCCATCTCAGCCTTCGTAAGATCCTGCGCATCTGTGGCAATCAGATCCGGAACGCTGACAATGTTGGCGCTCACGAGCCCCGAGGGAAGCGCAGGGTTGAGTATTCCGTCAGGCCGCTTAAAGCCGTACTCTCCTGTTTTGACCGCGTCCTCCAGCCTCTCTTTCACCTTCGGTGTCGTCAAGTCGCGCATCTTCTCTATGTCGACATGTATCATCCTGAACATGGTGGTCAACGTCTGCAGCCTTCCCTTCTCGTCTCCCATCTCACAAGGAACAGCCGCCCTGAACGCCACGTCGCCGTCGCCGCTCGCATCAATAATGATTCTTGCAAGAATAGCACGCCTTCCCGATTTGCCCTCTACGATCACGCCTGTAAGCCTGCTATTCTCTTTCTCCCACAGCACGTCCGTCACAATACTGTGATAGAGGAGCTCCACACCGCTCTGTACCGCTAATTCTTCAGACACGAATTTGAATATTTCAGGATGGAAGCGCAACGAAGCAATACGCGGATCTACTTTGGAAACCCCTTTTTCCGTGACAGAACCTCGTTCCCTGAGACGTTCGCGGAGACTCGTCGCGATCCCTCCGATGATCAGCTTCTTCTCTGAGCCTGTGGTGAAAAAACCGCAGAAAGATCCCACCATGCCCGCAGTGGCCATCCCTCCTAGGAAGCCATACCGCTCCACGAGAAGGGTGCGGGCGCCAGACTTTGCCGCAGCTATACTCGCTGCTATACCGGCTCCGCCGCCGCCTACTACCAGCACATCATACTCCCCCAGTACCTCTGTTTCGCGGGCCTCTTCACGTATCTTCTTAGTTGTCATGCGCTCCCTCTTCTAGAACTCTTTACTTTTTGGTTATCTCGACAATACCATTGTCCGCGTCCACCCGAACCCAGTCTCCCGTTGCGATCACTTTCAAGGGATCTTGATCAAGGTCGGTGATTGCCGGTGCGTGCATCACCACTGCACCGAGCGCCACCTTGGTGGTCATTTCATTAAAGAGCAGCGCCGCCGGCGCCATGCCTGCCGAACGAGCCACGTGGAATCTCGTTGACCATCCCGAAGATCCCTTGGCACCGGGAAAGACCAGAACTTTGCCCTCGAAGCTCTGTCCGGAAAGTTCATGCCTGCGGTCAATGACAATTCCTTTCATGGGGTCAATTCCTCCCCAGCCGGATAGTGTTTCCGTCGTCACAAGGGCTTCGCCTTCTGCGCATCCTCCCACCACTTTCCTGCCATGTAACACGATTTTGTCCACGTCCGCTCTCCCTGTGCCTTTAACCTTGATCCTTGCGCCTCCGGCTTCTAATCCTCCTCGGTAATCACTTCGCTTCTCCTCTTCTGCACGAAGGGAATAATGGCAGAGAGAAGGAGGGCTGCCGCTATAAGGAGACATATAGCAGACAGGGGTCTTGTCACAAATATGCCTATGCTGCCATCCGACAAAATCAATGCCTGCCGAAGGTTCTTTTCGAGCAGCGGCCCCAGCACAAAAGCCAGCACCAGGGGCGCCGGTTCATAACTCAATTTCCTCAGGACATAACCCAGGATCCCGAACACGAACATCACGTAGAGATCAAAGACGTTGGCACTGATACTGTATGCCCCGATAAAACAGAATAACAATATCAACGGGAAGAGCGTCCTGTAGGGAACTTTCAGGATCTGGACCCAGACGCTTATCAGCGGCAGATTCAGCACCAGGAGCATAGCATTACCCACGTACATGCTGGCCACAGTTCCCCAAAAGATCTCGGGATGCTCCGTAATGAGCAAAGGACCAGGCTTGACCCCGTGTATCATGAGCGCCCCAAGGAGCAGCGCCATGATAACATTGGCAGGAATGCCAAGAGAAAAGAGCGGGATGAAGCCGCTGCTGGATGCCGCATTGTTGGCAGACTCCGGACCGGCAACACCCTCGATGGCCCCATTACCGAACTCCTCCGGATGTTTTGAAAACCTCTTCTCTGTGGCGTATGAGACGAAGGAGGATATCACCGCGCCGCCGCCCGGGAGTATACCTAATAGAAAACCAATAAAGGTGCCTCTGCCGATGGGCTTCGCCGATCTTCGCCAGTCCTGTTTTGTCGGAAAAAGGTCTTTGAAACGTGTCTTGAGCACTTCCCGCTTCTGGCCCAGTTTTTCGAGATTGAGAAGTACCTCCGATATCCCGAAGAGCCCCATGACGAGCGGAACAAGCCCAACACCATCTATGAGCCCCATCAGCCCGAAGGAAAAGCGGGCCTGGCCGGTGATCACATCCTGTCCGATAAGGCTCAAGAAAAGCCCGAGCCCTGCCATGACAAGACCTCTCAACACCGAGCCCTGAGTAAGATAGGTGATGAGAGAAAGACCGAGACACATGAGAGAGAAATACTCTGAAGGCCCGAACATCAGGGCTACTCCCGCTAAAGCGTTGGTCATGAACATGAGACCGAAGAGACCAAGTGTCCCTGCGATGAACGAACCGAAAGCTGCGATACCGAGAGCGGGCCCTGCCCGGCCTTTCATCGCCATCTGATGTCCGTCGAGACAGGTGACTACCGAGGCAGCTTCACCGGGAATGTTTACCAGGATTGACGTTGTCGAACCGCCGTACATAGCGCCGTAATAGATGCCGGCCAGCATAATAATGCCCGTGACCGGCGAGATGCCGAAGGTTATCGGCAGGAGAATAGACATGGCCCCTACCGGACCTATGCCCGGCAGCACGCCGACAAGGGTACCGATAAAAACGCCGAAAAAGCAGGAGAGCAGATTCCAAGGATGGAGCGCTATACCAAACCCATAGAACAGGTCATGCAGTATCGTCATAGGTTCACTACCACCATGGAAGAATTCCCCGGGGAAGCTGGCAGTGGAGCCACACTTCAAAAACGAGGTAACTTACCAGAGCCGTCACAACTGAAAAGAAGAGACTCCAGAAATAGTTCTTTTTCTCAAGGTCAAAAAAAAGGCCGAACATAAGCAGGAAGGTGGTCAGCAAAAAACCGGCCGGTTCGATAAGAATGATGTACGCAAGGAGAAGAACCAGCGTGTAAACGAGACGTGGCCAAGCACCGATCTGGAAGTGTTCAGCACTGACCGACTGTTGCGGCCGGCGCATGTGTACGGACCGCGCAATGGCCATCGCCAAGCCCATCGCAGCAACAAAAATGCCGGTGAGCAGTGCAACAAACCCCGGCCCCGGCTGATGGAATGAGCCGAGATCAAACCGGAGCGCGAGCAGGCATATGACGAAGCCGATGCCGATCCAGACAATTCCTTCAACGGTTCCTGTCTCCTTCTCCACCATGGTAGTGCCTGCTCTCCGCCTGATTGGCCCCTGACGCTTCTCACGCCTTCCTTGCTATTTAGACCATTCCATGAGCGCTTTACCTTCAGTGCACCCTCCGAGCATTCTTCTGCGGTGCAAGGTGATTGTCTTCATTTCAGTTCACCCCTCCACTGTCCGCTCACTGCCGCTTCAATGCAGTCCTGCGTGGTCCCGAACCATGTCTGGAGACCCAGTATGGAAGGCATGTAGTGCGCCTGCTTGCCCGAGTCGGTCGCAGCCACCTTCGCGCCTTTGGGCATGACGTGCGCGAGCGCCGGGCACGTATCGGTCATCAGGATCCCGCCTGCGTCCGTGATAATCTTCGTATAGCCGTTCTGGTCGGCAATCTCTTTCAGCGCCCGCGGAGTGAAGATCCAGAGATTGGTGTCTTTGTGCACTCGCCTGCCCTTCAGCATCTTGCAGACCTCCCACACCTGATCAATTGAATAGTGCGGACAGCCCAGCATGACAAAATCAATACCTCTGTCTCCGGCCGATGAATTCAGGTTATCATAGGCCAGCTGCCTCTCCCTCGTGCCAAATGTAAGAGTAGTCTCCGGCTTCTTCCCTCCGAACGCCGCATCCAGAGACGGTGCTTCAGGCGTGATCCCAACGACATGATACATTTCCACTCCGCCGGACGATGCCGCAGCTGCACCGCAATGCTTCAGCCTCGAGAGCGTAGGGGTCCGGCGCACACCGCTCAACACAGGCACCCTCTCCTGGACGGCCTCGCCGACATAATAGCCCAACAGGTTCCAGTCCATCACACTCTCGACATCATATTCAACTTCCACCAGATGTGTGCCGAGACGATTCTCGTCAAGGTGGTAACCCCAATAAGGTATCTTGCCCGTAAGGCTTGCGGCAGCGCTGCTTTCTCGTCCTTCACAGTTCATACGGGCACCCAAGACCGAATTCGCATAAATCACCGCGGACGATTCCATCCACGCGCAGTGCTCACCCCTGACCGGTACATTCCCGACAAGGTACGGCGTACAGGTGTTCATGAGCTGCACGCCGATGCGTTTTGCAAACGCAAGGCTCTTCATGTGCAGCTCATAGACACTGCGGCTGACTCCCTCGATCTCCCAGTGATCCGGGTCCAGACCCTGAATGAGATGATACGTGCAGGCCTTCACCTCCGGGATTTCCACGGCCTCGCTTGAATCAAGGGCAAATTCAGAAAACACCGCATCGAAGCTTCCCGTCTTGTCCACAAGGTCGCGTATAAAGGGGCCCGATGCCCCGATCGCGACACAGACATTGTTCGTGTCAATAAACCGCTCTGCTCCCAATGCCTCGCCGTAGCGCACAAGAAGGTCCATGGCCTTCTGTCTGGCAGGGCCTTCTGCGCCGTCGAGCATAGCCTTCTCGTAGTCACTCAGCTTCATATATACTCTTATGTTTCGTTCGCAGTAAAAAACGGGAACTTGAGCCTGTCACAGTCTCGCCGATTGCGGGCCACTGGCTAATTGTCTTTCTTTTCTACCTCCTGTCACTTGTCACTACTCGCTATTCACTAGCCACTGCTTTCTCATTTCACCAGTCCCTGCTCTTTGAAGAATGCCTGCGCGGTCACCTTGTAGTGTGCGAGATATTTTTCGAACGTGGCTGCGTCATCATAATCCACAGGCATATCCATGGCCTTATTCTTTTCCTGAAACTCCTTGTCATCGAGAATCTTACGAACGGTCTCATCGATTTTTTTCACGACATCGTCCGGAGTTTTCTTTGGCGCGAAGAGACCGAGGAAAGCGACATACGGCAGTTTGTATCCCAGTTCAGGCAATGTGGGGACATCAGGCACAGAAGGGGCTCTTTTCGGAAGAGCAACCGCAAGCACTCTCAGTTTCTTACCGTCCACGAGGGACCTGATTACATAAAGGATGGGACTGCCCACGGGAATGTGCCCCCCGAGGAGCGCAGGTACCTCGGTCGCGTCACCATCAAACGGAACGTCCACCATGTTCAACTTCTCCGCCTTAATTATACTGATCATGGTCACATACGGCGTGGTGCTTTTTCCGATATGGCCGAATTTCGTGCCGGGATTCTTACGGGCATACTCAACAAACTCCTTCATGCTGTTCCAGGGCGCATCAGCTTTTACAGCGATTGCCACAACAGGAGCGTGAATTTTTGAGACCGGCCGGAGCGCATCGCTGGAGTACGGCGCCGAATAAAAGTAGGTATAGACTTCCGGCACGGCAGCCGAACCGGGGAAATACCCGAGCGTGTAGCCGTCAGGCTTGGCGGAAGCCACCGTATAGCCTCCAACCGTGCCAGCCCCGCCGGTCTTGTTTACCACCACGACGGGTTGTTTGAGCTGTTTCTCCATAAACTGCGCCAGAAGCCGTGCGCCCATGTCAGTGGAGCCTCCCGGCGGAACACCGAGCACTATTGTAATCGTTCTATTCGGGTAATCGGATCCCGCAGCAGAAAGCGACGCAGCAAACAATCCCGCTTCAACACTGGCCAGTACTAGAAGACAGAATATCAATGCCACCCTTCTAGCGATTCTCATGCCTCCTCCTCTCACGTGTCGCCGTTTCTCTCGTCACTTCTTATTTCGCCGTTATTCACTTGTCACTATTCACTCTCCACTCGTCACTTTCTTACTTCACCATCCCCTGTTCCTTGAAGAACGCCTGCATGTCTGCTTTCCACTGAACAATGTACTTTTCAAAACCCGCGCCATCCTGATAACTCATTGTCAGATCAAGTGCCTTGTTCCTCGCCTGGAATTCCCTGTCCTGCATGATCTTATGTATGGTGTCATCGAGTTTCTTCACAATGTCGTCGGGTGTCTTTTTGGGAGCAAAAACCGCAAAGAAAGAAGCATACACCGGCAGCTTGTAGCCCAGTTCACCCAGAGCCGGGTATTCAGGCGCAATGTCTACTCTCTTGTCACTGCTTATGGCGAGTACTTTCAGCTTTTTTGCCTGGGCTAAGGGTTTTACTACCGCGTACGCCGGCAACGCAACGGGAATGTGGCCGCCCATGATTGCAGGCATCGAAGCACCATCACCGTCAAAAGGCACATCCACCAGTTTCAGTCCCTCAGCCTTGGCAATGGACGTCATGATGACGTATTGCAGACCGCCTTTGCCATTGTGGCCGAATTTCGTACCGGGATTCTTTCGCGCGTACTCTACGAAGTCCTTCATACTGTTCCAGGGTGAATCTCCCTTGACTGTTACAGCAGTGTTAAAGAAATGCGAGCGGCAAATGGGCCTCAGGTCATTGGTCGAATAGGGCGCGGAATAGAAGTACGTGTAGACTTCGGGACAGGCTGCTGAATTCATGAAAAAACCAAGCGTGTACCCGTCAGGCTTTGCCGAAGCCACAGCATAGCCGCCTGTCGTCATAGCGCCACCCGGCTTGTTAACGACCACCACGGGCTGCTTCAACTGCTTCTCCATGGCTTCGGCAAGCAAGCGCGCAGCCACGTCTGTCAAGCCGCCTGGCGCCATCGGATTAATGAGTGTAATAGCTCTGGTGGGATACGTTGTTTCAGCAGCGTGCAGAATGCTCAAACTCGGCGCAAGCAGCAACAGCCCTGCCAGTATGAAGCATACCTTGATTAATGTCTCATACCTCACTTGTCTCCTTCCTCCTCATAGCCGTCAGGGTTCAAGGGTTCAAGTAAAAGGCTCCACCCTGTTGCTCTATCGTCCATCGTCCAAGTCCGCCGCCGCGGACGGTCGTCCCTCGGCTCTCCGGTGCCCCGTGACCCTTGACCCGGGTTTATTCAAAAATCTTCCCACCGAACGGGCCATCCTGCGCCCTGGTCCGCCTGAAGGGCCGTCCTCGCGTACATGGCAATCACTCCTGTCAGATGAGACGGATCGGGCGGCGTCCAGCGAGACTTTCTCTTTTTCAGTTCTGCTGCCGACAATTCCACGTTGAGCCCCCGGTTGTGAATATCCACGCGAATCCTGTCGCCGTCCTGCAGTAGCGCAAGAGGTCCCCCTACCTGGGCCTCGGGACAGACATGGCCGATGGCAAGGTAGCCTTTTGTGAAGCCGGAAAAACGACCATCCGTGATAATAACGATATCCTTCACCTGCGCGAGCTTTAGAGCCCTCACCACGCTCAGGCCACACGGCATTGCAGGTCCACCCCTTGGTCCGATGTACCTGATGACGAGGGCGTCTCCCGCCTTTATTGGGGTCGGCTTTCCCGAGAGCAATGCTTCTATCGTCTCATTAACCGAATTGAACACCCGCACCGTATAGGTCTTCTGCAGCAGATCCTTGTTTTCGACAATGGTATGCCGCGTCACCGCACCCCTGGGCGCAAGGTTTCCTTTCAGAATAGCCAGCGCGCCTTCCGGCCATATGGGGTTCTCGAGAGGCCGGATAACATCGGAATCCTTGAGCTCCACTCCTGCCAGATTCTTACCGACGCTCTGCCCTGTGACGGTGATGCATGTCTCGTCGAGAAATCGCCTGATCCGCTTCATCACCATCGGCACACCACCCGCCTTATGCAGATCCGAGAGTGTGTAAGGCCCGGAGGGCACAACGCCGCAGAGCGCAGGAACCTTCCTGCTTACCGCATCCCAGGTGTCCAGATTGCAGGGTATGCCCGCCTCGTGCGCATAGCTCTGGAGGTGGATGAGGGAATTCGTTCCGCCGCAGATCGCCATATTTGTGGCTATCCCGTTCCTGAGCGCGTTGAGAGAAAGGATGTCCCGCGGTGTGACATTCTTCTGCGCGAGGTCTACAATCCTCTTGCCTGTCTCCTTCGCCTGCCATATCTTCTCGGCCGCAACCCCCGGAGAGGTACTGGAGCCTGGCAGCGAAAACCCCATCGCCTCGGTAAGTAGCGCAAGAGTATTCCCTGTGGACATCTCACCGCAGGCACCCGCTGATGCACCGCAGCAGTTGGTGACCTCTTCCATCTTGCACTCAAACTCGTCGATAAGTTCGGGCGAAGCTTTCAACTTCTGCAGCTCCCGGATAATAATCTCCTGACCATCCACGTAGCCGATGTTCTTTCCTTCGTATTCGGAGGGGATCATCTGTCCGCCTCCTATGAAAATAAATGGCCGGTTCAGGCGCAGCGCCGCAAGCATCATGCCTGGTATAATTTTATCGCAGGCTCCAATACCGACCCATCCGTCGCACCAGCCTACATGCAGAGCTGACTCTATTGACGTGAGGATCGCTTCCCGCTGAGGCAGATCATAGTGGGCCGCATCAAGTACCGTTCTGCCCAGCATGGTGCATGGGCCGATCACGTTAATCTCAAAGGGCATTGCGCCTGCCATGCGGATGCCGGCTTTCACACCTTCTGCCACAGCCCGCAGGTGGATATGACCCGGCGACTGTTCGCTCCAGGAATTGACAACAGCAATCCTTGGCAGGGAGAGCTCCTCGCTTGTGAAGCCCATGGCCTTAAAAATACATTTGTGGCCGTACTCCATCCGGAACTGCTCAAACTGCTCCAGCGTCTTTATTTCAGCACTGCGCGTTGATTTACTTTTCTTACTCTTCACTCTGCCTCTCTTTCCGGCCACTGGTCAGTCGTCGCTGTCTCGTCATCTATCATTAGCCACTAGTCACTAATTACTAATCACTGTCTCACTTCACCAGCCCTTCGCTCTTGAAAAAGGTCTGTATGTTTTCTTTGTATCGCACGAGATACTTGTCGAATGCTGCCGTGTCTTCATATTCAACCGGCATATCCATGCTCTTATTCTTCTCCTGGAATTCCTTGTCCTCTGCAATCCTGCGCACCACATCATCAAGCTTTCTGATAACCTCATCCGGCGTCTTCTTCGGTGCATACAGACCGAAAAAAGGAACGTACGCCAGTTTATAGCCGGCCTCCCCGACGGTCGGTATATCAGGTGCTGACGGCGCTCTCTTCTGGAGACACACCGCGAGTACTTTCAACTTCTTTCCTTCCACTAACGATCGTATGACGTAGAGCACAGGCGTTCCAACCGGGACATGGCCGCCAAGGAGCGCCGGTACAAGGGTGCCATCACCATCAAAAGGTACATCAACCATCCGCAAATTTTCAGCCCTCGCGATAGTAGCCATGACAATGTACTGGATAGTGCTTTTTCCTATATGACCGAATTTCATGCCCGGATTTTTTCTTGCGTACTCCACGAGCTCTTTCACATTGCTCCACGGTGCATCTGCCTTAACCGCAATTGTTATCACAGGAACGTGAACGCGGCAGATCGGCCTCAAGTCTGCGCTTGAATACGGGGCTGCATAAAAATAGCTGTAAATCTCAGGCATACTTCCGGCACCTGGAAAGTAGCCGAGCGTATAGCCATCCGGTTTTGCCGAAACGACAGCGTAACCACCGATGGTACCTGCTCCGCCGGGTTTGTTCACCACGAGTACGGGCTGCTTCAGTTGTTTTTCCATGAACTGCGCCAGAACACGTACGGCCATATCCGTAGAACCGCCCGGCGGAACACCGATCACGATCGAGATCGGTTTATTCGGATAGTCAGAACCAGCGGCAAAGAGAAGAGAACAGTTCAGCCCGATGGCAGCTAAGGCGATGAATAAGATATATACAAGGATCCTGCTATGTATCCGCACTCCCATGTCCTCCTCCTTTACGCGGTCACGTGACGCGGGGGCCTACCCTTACCTACCCTTGCTCTTGTTCCCCGTAACGTTACTTTCATTTGGATGCTTTGTCAAGACACCGGATTGCCCATTTTTTGCCCTTTTTATCCCGGTACTTCTGCTTCTTCCGTTGTTGACCATCACAACCTGTTGTGCTACGCTCGTACCGTGCCGGAGCGGCCCGCCTGCAAATCTGTGAGAATAAACTAAGGGGGAATGCCCATGAAGAAGCTTCACCTGAAACATCTCTTGTGTATGGTCGTGACGCTCGTCGCATGTGCCGCCATTCTTCATTCGACTGCGTCTGCGCAGGCCAAGTTTCCGACGAGGCCTGTCACGCTCTGGGTGGGCCTGCCGCCAGGAGGCTCAGCGGACGTGCTCGCGCGTGCTCTCGCGGAGGGAGCCGAAAAGAGTCTTGGCCAGAAAATCATTGTCGTCAGCAAGCCGGGAGGAGGCGGCACAGTCGCAACCTCTCTGCTCATGAATGAAAAACCGGACGGCTACACGCTCCTCATCAACACGGACAGCGTGATTACACGGGCTCCTCATATCAGTGATCTGGAGTATGATCCCTTTAAAGATATCGACAATTTCATGCTTATCGGGGAATGGAAAACAGTCTGGACAGTCAAGGGAGACAGTCCCTTCAAGAAATGGACAGACCTTGTCGCCTGGGCTAAGAAAAACCCGGGCCAGCTCACCTTCGGCCACTGCACGGCTTCATCGTTTTACTTCGGCATGGTTGCGATAGCAAAAAAAGAAGGCTTCACGTTCAAGGCTGTGCCTTACCCCTGTGATGCGCCGACAATGACGGCTGTGCTGGGTGGCCACGTGATGCTGGGAGGGGGAACCGCTGCGCCATATCGAAGCCACGTTCTCGCTGACAATATACGGATCATACTTTCGCGGCAGAAGATAAATTACGCCGCAGGCCACGGCCAACTGACCACGTTCAAGGACGTGCACTATGATTTCGATCTGCCTCTCCTCGCTATGATCATGGCGCCAAAGGGAATGCCTGAGAACGTGAGAAAGACGTTAGAGAAGGCTTTCATGGACGGGATGAAAAGCGAGGTTTTCAAGAAGGTGGCCGAGGATCAGGAACTGGCTGTGCAGCCCATGACGGGCAAGGCTTTTGTTGATTACCTCAAAAAGACAAGCGCCACGTACGAGGAATTGATTAAAGAGATGGGAATGTACAAAAGCGAAAAGAAATAGCCCCTCTAAAATGATATGCGGAACTACAATCTTCTTTCCGGCGTCTTCCTCGTCATCGTAAGCGCCGTTGCCTGCACCAAAGCATTTCGCCTCGGCCTGGGAAGCGGCGCAAGCCCGGGCCCTGGCTTTATCCCTTTTGCGGTTGCCGCCTTGCTCGGGCTTATGTCTTTGTACCTCTGCCTGCGCGGCGCGACCCAGGCGCTCAAGGGCTACCGGGAAAAAGAGGCATTTAAGCAGGCGGGCTGGGGGAAGGCGCTTCTGGTCGTTATCTTTCTTGGCGCTTACGGAGCTCTCTTTAATTTCCTCGGGTTCCCGCTGGCCACCTTCATGTTGATGATGTCGCTCCTTCTGTTTGCCGGAGGTCAAAAATTACGCCTCTCTCTTACCGTTTCTATACTGACCGTAGCGTGCTCCTACGTTCTTTTCGTAACCCTGTTCGACCTGCCGCTCCCCAGGGGCTCGCTCTGGTATTTCTTCGGAGAGTAGCGTGGGGATCTGGCACTATATTTTCTACGGGCTCAGCGTCGCGGTCCAGCCGATAAACCTCCTTTACTGTTTCGCGGGCGTTTTCACCGGTACGCTTATCGGCGTTCTGCCGGGCATCGGTCCTGTCGGCACCATGTCTCTGCTTCTGCCGATCACATTCCATATCAGTCCTGTCGGCGCAATCATCATGCTTGCGGGTATCTACTACGGAGCGCAGTACGGCGGCTCAACCACGGCGATTCTTGCAAACATTCCAGGCGAGGCTTCTTCGGTCACCACCTGCCTCGATGGTTACCAGATGGCCCGAAAAGGAAAAGCGGGTCTTGCGCTGGGAGTTTCGGCTGTCGGATCTTTTATCGCCGGAACTATTACCATTTTCGGCCTTGTGTTCCTGGCCTATCCCCTCGCAAAGGCGGCGCTCAAGTTCGGTCCTCCCGAGTACTTCTCCCTCATGTGCGTGGGTCTCGTGATCCTTACATTTCTTACGCAGGGCTCCATGTTTAAAGCCCTGATGATGGCACTTCTGGGGTTACTCGTAGGCCTGGTGGGACTCGATCCTTTCACAGCAAAACCCAGGTTTACGTTCGGCTTCAAGGAGCTGATGGACGGCGTGGGCATTGTGCCCGTGACGATGGGCCTCTTCGGCATTTCCGAGGTACTTCTCAATGTAGAGACAAAGATCAAACGGGATATTTACAAAACGGAAATCACCGGCCTTCTCTCGTCATCGAAAGATTGGTTCGCGGCGAAATGGGCTATCCTGCGGGGGACGATCGTCGGATTTTTCCTGGGAATCCTTCCGGGCGGGGGCGCCATTCTCAGTTCATTCGTTTCCTACGCGCTGGAAAAACGTTTCTCCAGACACCCGGAGCAGTTCGGTACCGGTGTTATCGAGGGTGTGGCAGCCCCTGAATCCGCAAACAATGCAGCAGCTCAATCGTGCCTCATTCCCCTGCTCTCCCTCGGTATACCTCCCAATGTCGTTATGGCAGTGCTCTACGGCGGTCTATTGATCCACGGCATACAGCCGGGTCCTTTTCTCCTTCGCGACCATCCGGATATTTTCTGGGGACTTTCGATGAGCATGTATGTGGGCAACGTGATGCTGCTCGCCCTCAATCTCCCGTTGATCGGTCTCTGGGTCAGGATACTCAGAGTGCCCTACCCTATTCTCTTTCCACTGATTCTTTTCTTTTGCGCCATCGGTGTTTACACGGTGAATAATTCTGTCTTTGACATTTACCTGATGGTGATATTCGGGCTGGCAGGCTACCTGATGAAGAAAATGGATTTTGAGCCCGCTCCCATGGCAATGGCATATGTGCTCAGCCCGATCCTGGAATCTAGCTTCCGCCAGTCGCTCAGCCTGTCGGGTGGAAGCTTCGGCGTTTTCTTCTCACGCCCCATCTCTCTGGTCTGCATGATATTCGTCGTGTTACTCCTCGGCTTTCAAATCGTTTCGTCATATGTGGCCAGGTGGAGAGTTGGCGCAGAAAAGATCAAGACATATGAGGGAGAGTAGAAGCTATCACAGGGACAAATTCCAAATCCTAATCTCTAATATCCAAACAATATCGAATGACCAAAACTCCGAACCCGCTTAGTTTCTTTTTCCAGTTTCTAACATTTGATATTTGGATTTGTTTAGGATTTAGATATTCGATATTCGGATTTGAGTCCATCGGGATGCCGCAGACGGGCACCCCTTCAAGTCCCTAAGAGAAGGGCGGAGTCTTATGAGACGAACAATTGTTCTTGCAGCTCTGACCGTACTCTTATTTGCGGCCATTGGTGACGCTCACGCATTCACCTACACCTATAACAATCAGACTAAATACCCGGTCAGGGTGACTGCGCAGCTCTATGACGATGCAGACAAGACGGGTGAATTGCAGGCCAATGGATCCTACGTGTTTTCGAGCAAGTCTCTGTTAAAAAGTTGGAGCGCGGAGGCGTTGGTGGACAACGAATGGCAGCAGGTACTCAACATGACGTGCGATCTTCTTCCGGGCAATCACACGTTTTCGATTTATTTTGATGAGACAACGGACGCAAACGGAAAGGCCACGCGTATCTGGAACGCACTAATAAAATAGCGGCTCCGGGCTCGAGGCAAACGGCACAAAGAAGAGCTTCGTCTACAGCCTTTATCCTTTAGCCTTTAGCCCGTCAGTACTTCCCGTCCCACTCCAGTTTCAGGCCCTTCTCCTGGACCCGCTCAGTAACCTTATCCTTCTTGACCTCGCTCGTCTTTATTTTAAGGCGCAGGTCATTCTGGCTGTCCGCATAGCCTATGGCATGCTTGTAATCGATTTTGCCTGCCTTATACAGATCAAAAATCGACTGATCGAATGTCTGCATACCCTCGTGATAACCGAGCAGCATGGCTTCTTTCAGCTGTGCCACCTGCTGCTGAGCAATCAAATCTTTGACGCGGGGAGTGTCGAGCAGGATCTCGACGGCCGCGATCCGCTTGCCATCCTTGGTGGGGATGAGACGCTGCGAAATGATGGCTCGCAGCGTGAGAGAGAGCTGCATAAAAATCTGTGCGTACCGTTCTGCGGTAAAGAAATTCATGACCCTTTCCAACGCCTGGTTGGCGTTGTTTGCATGGAGAGTCCCCAGGCATAAATGGCCGGTTTCGGCAAAACCTATTGCAGCTTCCATCGTCTCAGTGTCCCGTATTTCGCCGATGAGGATCACGTCCGGCGCCTGTCGCATCGTGTACTTCAGCGCGTTCGCAAAAGAAAGGGTGTCGAAGCCGATCTCCCTCTGGGTGATGACGCTTTTCTTGTGGTGATGAACAAACTCTATCGGGTCTTCCACAGTGATGATGTGCCCCTTCTCGTGCTCATTCCGATAATCGAGCATTGCGGCAAGCGTTGTCGATTTGCCTGTTCCGGTAGCACCGACCACAAGGATAAGACCCCTTTTCGTCATCACTATCTTTTTCAGAATCTGCGGCAGCCCAAGATCGTCGACGGTTTTTATCTGTATCTTAATCTGCCGGAGGATCACTCCGACGTGGCCCATCTGCCTGAAGATGCTCACCCGGAACCTTCCGAGATCGGGATAGAACAAGGCTAGCCCCATCTCGAACTCTTCCTCAAATCTTCTCTTCTGCCGCTCGTTCATGATGCTGTACGCCACTTCCTGCGTGTCTTCCGGCGTCAGCGCCTCTGCACCCTCATACCGGTCGACAGTACCTTCCACCCTGAACATAGGAGGCAGCCCGACGGTCAGGTAGATGTCTGAGGCGTTGGTCTCGGTCATGTGCTTGAGAAGCTTCTTCAGCGGCACCATGCTATCACCTCCCGGGAAGCGGGGCCGGCAGGTAGAAGGCCACCTCTTCGGCCGTTACGAGGTTACGCGCCATCAATTCTTTAACGGCAGCCTCCATGGTTATCATGCCCATAGCCTTGCTGGTCTGCATGATTGAAGGCATCTGGGCAATCTTGTTTTCCCGTATCAGGTTTCGTATCGCAGGCGTTGCCAGCATAATTTCAAAGGCAGCCACCCGTCCCTTATTATCCCGACGCTTGAAGAGGGCCTGCGTAATAATGGCCTGGATCGATTCCGACAGCATTGCCCTCACCTGGTTCTGCTGTCCCGCCGGGAACACGTCGATGACCCTGTCGATCGTTTTTGGCGCACCGCTCGTGTGCAATGTTGCAAACACCAGGTGCCCCGTTTCCGCGGCCGTGAGGGCAAGAGAGATGGTTTCCAGGTCTCTCATTTCGCCGACAAGTATCACGTCCGGATCCTCGCGAAGCGCTGCCCTCAGTGCGTTGGCAAAACTCTTCGTGTGCGGCCCGAGTTCCCTCTGATTCACAAGGCAAAACTTTGACCGGTACACGAACTCTATCGGGTCCTCGATGGTGATAATATGGCCTTTCATTTCGCTGTTGATGAAGTCTATCATTGCAGCCAGCGTGGTCGATTTACCGCTGCCGGTAGGACCCGTAACAAGCACGAGACCCTTTTCAAGGCGCGCGATGTTCACCAGTGTTTTCGGCAGACCCAGCTCGTCAAACCCCGGGATTTTGTTCGGCACCGGCCTGAAGGAAGCAGCGTCTCCCCTGTTCTGCTTGAAGACATTTACCCTGAATCTTCCGTAATCGCCAAGGGCGAGGGAAAAATCGAGTTCGAGGAATTCCTCAAAAATCTTACGCTGTTCGTCATTCAGGATGTCGTAAATCATCCTGTGGACGGCCTCTTCATCCAGCGGGGGGACCTCGACCTTCCGTATTTCGCCGTGTATCCTCACCATCGGCGGCTCTCCTGCGCTCAAGTGAACGTCGGAGGCCTTGTTTTCAACGGCGAAAATAAGAAGCTCAGAAATGTCCATACAGACCCTCCTATTTATCTAACGACTCTATCTCTCTTATTGTCGGCAAATCTCTGATATCTTTAAGCCCGAAAAGTTCGAGAAATCGAGGAGTGGTCTTGAAAATGATCGGTTTGCCTAGTTCTTCGTTTCTCCCGGCGATCTCGATCAGCTTTCGATCGAGCAGTTGTCTGACAGTCCTTGCTGAATCGACCCCTCTAAGCCCGTCAATATCTCTTTTTGCCACGGGCTGTCGGTAGGCTATTATCGCCAGGGTCTCGAGCATGGGCTTTGTCAGGCCTGTTTCCCGCTCTTTCACGAATCGCCTGACCTGCTCGCGATAGGCAAGCTTCGTACGCATCTGGTAACCGCCCGCCACTTCTATTATTTCCACAGGTCGATCCGATTCCCTGTACTCTGCCATCAGCTCTTTCATCATGCCCTCTATCTCTTCAGGCTTGTATTCCTCCAGGCCTTTGTGGAGTTTGGTGGCGGTGACCGGCTTTGCCGAAGAAAAGAGAATCGCTTCCAATATGTTTTTCAGTTCTGTTGTAGAAATTGTCTCACCTCCGCCTTTATTTTTTCCCTGTCTTCAGGATATCGGAACCAGCTTATTCCCTTGTCACGAAAGAACCACGTCATCTGTCTCTTGGCGTAATGACGCGTCTCTTGTTTAATTTTTGTGACCATCTCAGCATAACCGAGAGCGCCGTCCAGGTAAAGTAGAATATCCCGATACCCTATGCTCAGGAAAGGCTTTAGATTTCTTGAGTAGCCGGCATCCAGCAACCTCCTGACTTCGTCCACCCAGCCTGCCTGCAGCATGCTGTCAACCCGGCTGTTGATACTATCGTAGAGTTCGGCCCGTTCCCGTTCGAGTCCTATGTTGTATGCATCGTAGCGCTGCTCCCTGAAGCCGTGGCGTTCCTGCCATTCGGACACACTCACACCGGAGCTGTAATAGATCTCAATAGCCCGTATAACCCTGATCCTGTCATTCGGGCTTATCTTTGCAGCATACGACGGGTCGATCTGCGCAAGCTCCTCGTACATTGCTTCCGGCTCTCTCTGGTAGCGCAGTCTCAGATTCTCCCTGACCGACGCATCTCCTTTGACGGCAAATAGACCGTGCAGCAGTATACGCAGGTAGAGGCCGGTTCCTCCCACAACGATCGGTATCTTCTTTCTTGACCCGATGTCATTGATTGCCCGGTCAGCAGCCTCCCTGAAGAGTGCGCCGTTAAAGTCCTCCTCAGGCTCCACCATATCAACAAGATGGTGGGTGATTTCCTTCTTCACCGCCGATGGGGGTTTGGCACTGCCGATGTCAAAGTACTTGTAGACCTGCATTGAATCGGCGTTCACTATCTCCCCGTCAAACTCTTTCGCAAGCCACACGCCACATTCCGACTTGCCCGTGCACGTAGGGCCGGCAACGGTGATGACCTTCTGTTTTGTTGCCTCCACCACCCATATAAGCTATACTATGGCGCTTCATGTCAAGGATTATAAAGTTCGCCGTACTCCTCTTCTTTATCCCTGCAGCGCTGGGCACAGGCTTCTCTTACAGCCTCGTCAATTACCTTGAACTTCCCGACATCAAGCAGCTTGAAACCTTCAAGCCCAAGTCGGCTACGCGTCTCTACGCGGACGACGGAACGCTCTATGCTGAGCTTTTCGTGGAAAAGAGGATTCCCATTCCGACGAGCGAGATGCCGAAGCAATTGCGGCTTGCCTTCATTGCCATAGAAGACGTACGCTTTTATAACCACGTAGGGATCGACTTCAGGGGTATCTTCCGCGCGGCATACCGAAACGTGATGCGGCAGAGCTTCTCGGAGGGAGCCTCCACCATCACCCAGCAGCTTGCCCGAAATCTTTTCCTCTCGCCGACCAAGAGCTTCAAGCGGAAGATAGAAGAGGCCATACTGGCCGTTAATATAGAGCGCACGTACTCAAAAGATGAAATACTCAGCATGTATCTCAACCTCATCTATCTTGGTGAAGGCGCCTACGGGGTCGAGGCTGCAAGTTACACCTATTTTCACAAAAAGGCCCGCGACCTCAATCTTCAGGAGGCTGCGACCCTCGCCTCGCTCACCAAATCGCCATCCCGCTCGTCCCCTTTCAAGAATATTCCCAAGGCGATGGAAAGGCGGAACCTGGTTCTGAGAAAAATGTATGAGGCGGGCTTCATCAGCAGGGACGACCAGGTGAGAGCGGCCATGGCCCCTCTTGCACTTGCCCCCTTCAGGATTTACGCACGCAAGAACGGATTTTTCATCGATTACGTGAAACAGGTCATGGAAGAGCACATCTCCAGCAAAGATGAGATTTACACGCAGGGACTCAATGTTAAAACAAGTCTCAGCCTGCAGATGACCGAGTTCGCCAATGCAGCCATCGAAAAAGGGCTTCTCGCCTACAGGGAGCGGCACCCGCGCGTCTCTGAGCTTCCGGAGATGGCGCTCGTTGCCATCGAGGTGAAGACCGGAGAAGTGAAAGTACTCATCGGAGGGAAGGATTTTGCAACGTCACCCTACAACAGGATGACGCAAGCGAAGCGACAGCCCGGGTCCTCATTCAAACCTATCATTTATCTCGCCGCGCTTGAAGAAGGCCTGAAACCCACCTATATGCTGAGAGATGCGCCTGTCTCCTTCACCAATCCATGGACAAAACAGGTCTGGTCTCCTCACAATTACAATAACGAATACCATGGCGACGTACCCATGCGAAAGGCTCTGGAGCTCTCGCTCAACACGGCCACGGTGAGGCTTCTGGATAAGATCGGTGTACAGAATGTCATCGAACTGGCAAAGAGGCTCCACCTGTCCTCCAATTTTGAACCGAACCTGTCGCTGGCCTTAGGTTCAACAGAGGTGATACCGCTGGAGCTGGCTCTGGCGTACGCTACTGTGGCGCGCGGTGGCACCTACCTGCCGCCGAAAGTGATACAATCGATCTCCACTGTCGACAACGAGGAAATATACTCTGACCAGCCTGCCGATCCGGAACCCGTGGTAAATCCCGAAGAAGCATTCACGCTGGTCGACATGATGAAAGGTGTTATCAAGCAGGGAACCGCTGCCAAGGCATCGCGCATGCCGTATTATCTGGCAGGGAAGACCGGGACCACCAATGACTTCAGGGATGCGTGGTTCATAGGCTTTTCGCCAAACCTGCTGTGCGCCGTGTGGGTCGGCTACGACAAGGAAACGCATCTGGCAGGAAGGGAATCGGGCGCCATCGCAGCTTTGCCCATATGGATCGACTTCATGTCGAAGGCACTCACCTTCTATCCCAATGATGACTTTGCGCCGCCGGACCAGGAGGAATCGATCAGCCGCTTTACACCGCCCTTCAACGGCAATCGCTGATCACTGCCAGAGCCACGCGCCGTTGCATCCTGCCGGACGTTGAACCTGTAGACCCACAATGCTCTTGACAGCCGGGGTCCGCTGGGGTACATCTATGGGAAGGCTCACGGACAGAATGACCCTTCTCCGGTCTTATCCTTCCGGCTGACAAGCAGTGAGCAGGTAATGACGCAAGATTGTAAATTCAAACAAGCGGAGGTGTTGTGATGAGTAAAACCATAGTAGCACTCTGTCTGGTGATCGGTGTTGCCCTTCTGGTGGGTCTGACGGGTACGTCCACTTACGCCGCAGAGCAGAAAGTTATTACGCTCAAGTTCTCTGAGTCGACCTTTCCCGCCACACACCGTTTTGCCATGCTCATGGCTGACTGGTGCAAAGAGGTGGAAAAGAGAACAAACGGCAGAGTCAAGATCGACTTCTTCCCGGGCGGCATCCTGGCACCCACGACCCAGGTCTTTGACAGTGTGAGAAAAGGCATCGCAGACCTGGGAGACACCTTTGCAGGGTACACCAAGGGACGCTTCCCCCTCATCGAGACGATCGACCTTCCGTACGGCTACAAGAGCGCGATGATGGGCACCCGTCTCACCAACGAGTTCTATAACAAGTTCAAGCCCAAGGAATATGACGATGTGAAAATCATGTTCTTCTACACTGCCGGGCCGCAATTCCTCGATACGAAGAAGGAGGTAACAAAGCTGGAGGAAGTGAAGGGATTGAAGATACGCTCAACAGGCACGAGCGCAAAAATAGTCGAGTACCTCGGCGGCGCTCCCGTGGGCATGCCCATGGGCGACGCGTACGATGCGCTGGCCAGAGGCGTGGTGAATGGTGTGGTCGGCCCCACGGAAGTCATGAAGGGATGGAAGCTCGCCGAAGTCTTGAGCTTCGCGACAAACTACGGCGCCTCGCATGTCAATGCCGCCTATATTTTCATGAACAAGAACAAATGGAATTCAATTCCTGCAGGCGATCAGAAAATTATCGAGCAGGTCAATGCCGAATGGATAGAAAAGGCAGGCAAGAACTGGGACGACGCGGACAAGGAAGGAGCTGACCTGTTGATCTCAAAGGGTGGAAAGGTAATCGTGCTGCCTGCACAGGAACAGGAAAAATGGAAGGCCGCGCTCAAGCCCATGTTTGAGGAGTACATAAAAGAGTTGAACTCCAAAGGCTTGCCTGGCAATGAGGCAGTAAAGTTCTGCATGGACTATGTGAAGAGCCACTAACGAGAGAGACGCTAGCAGCGGTCGGCTTGAGGTAATGGGCCCTATGGGACTTGGACGACCCATTGCCTCGCCGGCGCTTTCACAGGAGATCGCATGGACGCAGTACTCGGATGTGTGGAAAAAGTGAGCAAATGGATGCAGGCTGTCTCCTGCGTTGCCCTGACCTGCCTGATGCTACTTACGACCATCGACGTCATAGGCCGGACCTTCGGCCATCCCATCATAGGCACCTATGAACTTGTCGGCCTCGGTGGGGCGGTCGTGCTCGGGTTTGCCATTCCCATGACGTCATGGATGCGAGGTCATATCTTTGTGGACACGTTTTACCGCAAACTTTCAAATCCGGTGCAGATAGGGTTCAACGTTATAACAAGGCTCATCAGCATCACCCTCTTCGTGCTGATTGCCTGGAACCTGCTCAAATTGGGCTATGAACTTCACACGGCCGGTGAGGTGACGCTCACCCGGCACCTGCCCTTCTATCCGGTCGCCTACGGACTGGCGGTCTGCTGCTTTGTCCAGTGCGTGGTGCTTCTCTGCGACATCCTGAAGATCGCGGGAGGCAGGTATGAATGAGGTGACGATAGGCGTTATAGGCCTGGGAGTGGTGCTGGCCCTCTTCATGACGGGCATAGAGATGTCTTTTGCCATGATCGCCGTGGGCTTCGTAGGATTCGGCTATCTCATGTCGTGGGAAGCAGCGTTGAACCTTCTGGCTAAAGATTTCTTCGATGTCTTTACCTCTTACAGTCTCACGGTGGTGCCGCTCTTCATCCTCATGGGGCAGATTGCTTTCAACTCAGGCATCGCGAAAAAACTCTTCGATGCATCCTATAAATACGTGGGACACATCCCCGGAGGCCTTGCCATATCTACTGTGGCTGGTGCAACAGCCTTCAAGGCCATATGCGGCTCTACGCCTGCCACCACCGCCACCTTTGCAAGTGTTGCGGTTCCGGAAATGGAACGGTACGGCTACGACAGGAGGCTATCGTCGGGCATCGTGGCCACGGTGGGCACACTCGGCATCCTGCTCCCTCCGAGCGTGACCCTTATCATATTCGGCATTATCTCCGACCAGTCGATCGGCAGGCTCTTTCTGGCCGGAGTCTTTCCGGGTCTCATTATCGCTTCATTCTTCGTCATCGTTATCTATGGATGGTGCAAGCTCAATCCCGCAGTGGGTCCCAAAGGTCCTACGTTCTCGTGGCATGACCGTATCAAGGTACTTCCCGAAGTCGGCTGGGTGGTGGTGGTCTTCCTGCTGATGGTAGGCGGGATTATGAAGGGGTTCTTCACTCCTACAGAAGCGGGCAGCGTGGGTACGTGTCTGGTTCTACTTCTCACCCTGTTCAAGAGAGATCTCGATTTCAAGGGCTACATCAAATCGATCATCGAATCTGTCAGGACCGCCTGCATGGTCCTGCTGCTGGTTATGAGTTCCACCATACTCGGCCATTTCATTGCTGTGACCAAGATCCCCATGCTGGCAGCCGACTGGATCGTGTCGCTGCCTTTCTCTCCTGTGATTATCGTGATCCTGATTTCTCTCATCTACCTCATCGGCGGTTCGTTTATCGATGATCTCGCCTTCATGATCCTGGCAACACCGATCTTCTTCCCTGCCATTGTCAAACTCGGGTACAACCCCATATGGTTCAGCATGATTATTGCCATCACGATCATGATAGGCGTTGTGATTCCCCCGGTGGCTATCTGCGTCTTTATCGTGAAGCAGATTACCAAAATACCCATGGGGGTGATTTACCAGGGAGTCTATCCTTTTCTGATAAGCCTGGTTGTCGGCGGGATACTCCTCTTCTTCTTTCCGCAGATAGCCACGTGGCTTCCGGCAACCCTGATGGGGAAATAACTTGGTTATGCGGGATGGGGCAACGGTTAGGTTGTATGCGCGCTCATGCCATGATTCTGCGCGATCGTAGTGAAGAGCGCGAGGTAATCGTCTATTTCGCCCTGCCGGAGAAGCTCCTTCTCTACGCGATGACGGCTGCTCTCCGCTAAGCGCCTTCTGAGCGCACTGTCCTGCATGAGCATGGTCAGATTCCGGGAGAAACTCTCCTTGTCATTAAAAAAAACTGCTTCAACGCCTTCTTCGGCAAGATTGCGATGACCTTCAATGTCTGAGAGCAGACACGGACGGCCCACGAACATAGCTTCCCGGACCGCATGAGGCATTCCCTCGGAACGGCTGGCCGACACAAAGAGATCACCCGCTCTGAGGAAGGAGGCTACTTCCTCGCGAGGTACGATTCCTTCGTACCGTATCCACGCTTCCTTCTCACATATTTCCTTGAACATCTCACCCGTCTTTTTTTCAAGGATCGGCCCTGCATGGAGATAGACGAGGTTCTGATTCTGTGTCCGCGCATCGGATAGCGCATTGAGGAGCCACAGGATCCTTTTCTCCTCACGGATACCCGCCAGCCCCACGATCACAAAAGTGTTCCTGTCTGGCGCCAGTCTCTGCCTGTAGTCTGCTTGCGAGGCCGGAAGTTCGAGACCGTTGGGAATAACCGCTATCCTGCCTTGCGACGCAGGCAAATGTCTGACGACCCTCTTACGCATGGGTTCCGATAAGACTGCTATGGCGTGGGACGACTCCAGCACTGATCGTATGACAGCACGTCTCTCCTCATCCTCCAGCATTTCATTGCTGTCTGTTCCGCGCAGCGACACGATCATGGGCCCGTTCACAGTCGATCGCGCGGCGTGGAATACCGTGGCACAGCGCCACGCATGCATCACAACCACAACGTCAGGCCCAATGCTCCGGACACACTCCCTGGCCTCGCTATGGCCCCGCCCCTCGCAGTTCTCAAGGATCGATACCCTGTGGCCTCTCCTTTCAAATCCTGCGCTGAGGCGCAGCGCAGCAACACTATTCCCCCTGGGTGTCTCCAGTGCATGCGGTATGCAGATAAGGATTCTCACTATCTATCCATCCTTGGGACTCACGTCGGCGCCCTCCAGCGGCAAAGGCGCACCCGCAAGCGGGTACCCGGCCTGCCCTTCTCGCTTGCCGTGCTCGCTAGATAAATTCCTCCTTGAATCTATCCATCCATTCCATGACGCAATGCACCATGGGTCCGGCGAGATCGAGAGCCGGAAGATTATCATACCATAGGCATGGGGCCGAATTAACTTCAAGCACTTTAAGCTGCCCGTCGGCTTCGATGAGATCCACGCCTCCGGCAACCAGTCCCACAGCATCAAGCGCAAGGGCCGCTCTGTCGCCGGCTCCTCCGGGATCTGAGGCTTCCAGTGCCTCCTCGCCAAAGTGAAAATTTGTGCGGAAGTCATTCGAGGTCGCCCGTTTCTCAAGAATGCTAAGAAGGGATTCTCCCGCCATGACCACGGTCCACGTTTGCCGGTGCGGTATAAACGGCTGCCATATATACTCTTTCTTCTCTTCCAAGAGTTGAGAAAGAACGTCCGCGCCATTTTCAAGAAGCTTCATGCCCATACCGCCCCATCCAACGCGCGGCTTGAGGACAATTGTGGCTCCACCGGGATCGGTCGCACTGAGATCATGGGTTTCTATCAACGGCAGTCTTGTGTGGAGAAGAGCGAGATGCGTTTCCCATTTATCTTCCGACAACAATATAGAGCGGGCCGAAGGAAACACCTGATGCCCCTTTTTCTCCAGGTTCTCGGCCACGCTGACAATCCACGCGAGTTCCCTGCGGGACCGCAGATCATAGCGCAACCAGACACGTTCTTGAAGTTCCGGGACATGTTTCTCCGATTGCAGAAGAACGATCCTCGTTGTGTAACCCAGGGCTTCCGACGCTGCCTTCAGGAGCGCGTCACTCTCTGTATCGGCTTCGTTGCCATGCACACTGTAGTCAAGAATATCAAGCTTCATGGTGACACACGCTGCTGGCTCCTCACCTGTTCTTTCTTATAAAGGGCGCGGTGCGGAAATTTACAAGCCGGAGTGACGCAAGAAGCTCTCTTGCCTCGGATGAGCAGAAGGTTCTTCGTTCTTCATCCCGCTCCGCCATATAGGTGATGCCTTCCATCGGCATCCCGTTCCTGCCCGGATGACACATTAGTTCCGTAATGCCTGGAGAGACGCGCTCAAGTTGTTCTTTCAGGCGCTCGATGGTCCAATAAGGGCTGGGCTTCACATCGCCAAGAAAATGGTCTGTTGCCATTATTTCCGCTGCCCTGCATGCGCTCCGCCCCGCGTCGTCGGTGCAACGCAAGGGAATATTCAGCATTACTGCCATTTCCAGCACCACAGAGAGAACGACTGCACTGCTTCGATGGAGGTGCTTGTGGACATCGAGATGAGTCGGCTCCGTACCCGTAAGATCCCTGAACCGGTCAAGCTGCTGTAAGAACTCTACTTTCACTGTGGCTCTCTCTAACGCACTATGATTACTGCTCCCGTATCCGTGAAAACGCCCTTCCTGATCCACAAGCAGCGGAGGTGGCGAAGGGGTACAAGGTTTGCCTAACGTAAGGTTCAGGTGCAGGCCTATAGACACGCCCGATTCCTTGAAGGCCTTGATGCAAGGAGAAAAGGGAGGATTGACGAGGAGACTCACCGACGTGATACTACCTGCACGGATCGTGTCGAGAATCCCTTCATCTATCGCTGGCGACAGGCCTCCGTCGTCTGCATTTATGATCAGGTACTTATCGCTCACCGTCGAACCGCTTCGTAGATTCGCGCCATGAAGTAAGGCCCTGACCCGTCTTCATCGAATTCGGCCATGCCCTTTTTTCTCAGATCACCGAGGTAGTCGAACATTCCCGGCGTAAGATCATCGAACTCCTTGCGCGTGAAATATCTTTTCTTTTCCCCTGTCAGGTGAACCAGGAACCGCGCGTCCAGTGCCGCTACCACACGAAACGGGTTCGCGATGCTGTTGAGGTAGAGGTAGAGTCGCCCGCCGGATAAAACCTTGTGGGCAGCTTGCTCGATGAGAGCAAGCAGAAGGTCGGTGCCATCAGGACCGCCATAGTATCTTCTGTTGAAGGGCCGCGGGGCCGGTTTGTGCGGGAGAAGAGCCACGACGAGGTCGAGGGGTCCCTGTACGGGATCGAGCAGGCTTCCCTGTATGAACTCTACGCCCGTTACATCATTAACCATTGCATTGTGACGTGCTGCTGCGAGGGAGCCCTCGTCAATATCCGTTCCCACCGCGTGTCGCACTCCTGCCATAGCCATGTATATGGAAAGAACTCCGGTGCCGCAGCCTGCTTCCGCAGCTTTCGCTCCGTCGGGCACCCTGATATGTTCTATCATGAACCGGGTAGCATGGTCCGAAAGGCTGGCCCGCGGCCCGAACTCTCGTATAGGGCCGTGCGGCGTATCTACGATTGTCTCACTCCAGTCTCTCAAAGCGCCTCCACTATCTTCAGAAACCGCATGCACTGTGGCCCGACAGCGGCCGGCTTCTCCTCTAATGCGTTACCCCGAGGAACAGGCGCGCTGCTGAACCTACGAGATACGTGAGCGCGGCGGTTCCCAGGATTATGCACAGGTTGTGCAGGATGTTCGTAGAAATTCTCTTGCCCGAAAGGACGGCCGTAAAAAGACCGGCCAGGGAAATACTGACCACCGCTACGGCAAAGGCGATCACTGCTGGAATCGACGGGCTTGAACCAAACAGGGTACCCACAAAGAAAGGTATCAAGACAGGCAGGGCCCCGACGACAAAGAAAACACCGGTGGCCTTTATGGATTCGCCCGGCCGAAGAGTCTCGGAACCGGCCCTGATCGTCCTCACCAGGCTGGCCAGAACAGCTGCGTCCTCTCCGACGCTTCCAAGGATGACTTGCACTGTTTCACTTCTGACCCCCCTTTCTAGGAGGTCCCTTTCGAGTTCCCTCCGTAGTACCGCAGGGTTGAGTTCTTTTTTTACGTCGAGCTCTTTGTTGTTCCCTTCATTAAAATCATGATGCTCTTTGGACGAGATATAGGAAACTGATGTCTCCGCAATCATGCCTCGGATCATGGCAATCACGCCCGTCAGGCCTATCATAAAGGTCCTGGCATGGGCCGCAAGCAAGCCAATAACAAGCCCCAGCGTTTCTATTGTACCTGCTGTCATGCCCGGGATCGCTTCCTTGACCTTCGCAATATATAATCGCTTGTCCGCAAGCTGTTCCATCATGTGCCATTCATGGCTGATTTCCTGCACGACAATATTGCTGATGATACTACTGATCTTCTCATTATCTTTGTAGGCCTCGAGCAGTCCGGCGTAGTCAAGGATAGCTTGCTTCTCGCGATGCTCCATGTAGTGGATGAATATAGGGAGCGGCAGCACAAGCGAGAGCAGTTTAAGCAGCACTATTTTTGATCTTACGAGAAGAGAAACATGGAACGCCACGCCGTGTGCGTCAGTGGCAATCTTGTTCCAGGCGTGTGCGTGACCGCGCTCCATGCCTCCCAGCTGCATGATCAGCTTTCTTCTGTCCGGGTCGAGGTAGCCGGCCGCCAGAAATCCGTAAAGGCTCTCCGCGATGATTTCCGAAGACCAGAACGTCCTGAGCAAATGAATACCGTTGGTCACGAGGGCACTCCTGCTTCACCTCAGGCTTTGTAGTATCATTTTTTGGCTGTTTTGGTCAATTCGGAACTATTCCTGATTGGCAGGACGTCTAGTTTGGTTCTGCTTGCCTGTCAAGAGGGGTGCTGAAAAGGGAAATGCATTTCCGGCTTACTTGCCGGTCTTGACCCCCTGCAACACGTTTTGCCAAACTTATGCCATCAAGTTGTTTCCAAGATCTCCTGCAGCGGGCATAGTGGCAGTCGCCGTGCTTACGGCCTGCACCTTCATTTCAGCCACTGGCATATATTTCTGCTCGCATTGCAGCCGAACGTTCGTTGCTTCATGCGATTCCTCTTCGCAGCAGGTGCGTGCGGGCGACGAGGGAAGTTCAGACAACGGGTATCAGTCGTGCATTTGCCCTGCGTGCCTCAGTCCACTCATGGTAAGCACTATGCATGAGCCCACACTCATCTCGTTTGAGTATGGTTCATTTCGAGAATTCCCGCGCCTCTTCTCAGGCGTAGCCATCACCATCTACAAGCCGCAACGCTTCCTGATCTGACCTTTTATTTTCTTTAACGTTTCCAATTCTGTCATCACGAGGATTTTCATGCTTCGTGCTGGCATAGCCATGCTTCTTGTGATCTGTTGTGTCAACACCGTCCATGCTCTCACGGTTGATGAGGCGGTGGCAACGGGTCTCAAATATAATCCGGAGCTTAGAGCATTCAGGTTTGAGGAGGAGACGGCCAGAGGACAGCTGGCGAAAGCGAAGCTGCCGCCTTTTTCGAATCCAACATTAGGTGGCGGCATGTCGACTCAGGGTCGGCCCCCCGGCGATCCCAGGGGCGCGTTCAGGAACAACCAGGTCAGCGTGTCGCAGAGCGTCGAGATCGCGGGTCAGCCCGGGCTGCGCATTGACGCAGCGACGAGCGGCCTGGAGCGGACGAGACTCGAAATACAAGATCTCGCGCGCCTGCTTCAGTCCGATATCAAAAACGCCTTCGCTCAGGTGCTCTTTTCTCGCGAAAGAGAGGCTCTCACGCGAGAGTACCTGCATCTCCAAGAAGAGCTTTCGAATTTCACCTCTGGCTGCCGCGGTCGTGGGCGGGCTTTTCACCTCAACCCTCATGACCCTTCTCGTATTGCCGACGCTCTACGGGTGGTTCGAAGTGAAGGACAAAAGGATTAAAACAAACACAGGAGAAGGGCAATGAAAAGCACTTCCATAGCAGCCGTACTGCAAAACGTTCGAGTGGAAATATGATGGCCACGACGAGGTGCTCCCGCAGTACGATGCGAAAGGTGAGTTGGATCCTGAGGGCGGGCAAAGAGTGCGATACACGATCGAGAGAGAGGTGTTCGTCAGTCCCGGACGACACCTGGTCAACTTGAACCTTCCCTCCGAAGAAAGGCAGGTTACAGTCATCGCTGAAATTGGGGCTGATGTTCGACCCCACGTCATGGAGTTTTAAGCCTGTTTACAACGGGCCTGCTACGAGGAGATTCGGTTTTCGCTATGGCATAGTCGATATGAACGCATTTCTTAATGGAGCACCACTTCCGAAATGCAGGAAGTGAAACGCATACGGGGTATGTCGATAATCGACACAGCACGGGACTGCTTGACAATCCCCCTGGGATCACCTACAGTTGGTTAGAGTTATGTTGCAACCGACGTCGCCACCACTGCGCAAAGGTGGCGTCCGGAGAGCGGCGATGAAGATTCCTCCCTTCTCCTCGTGCAGGCTCTTCTTCCAGGTTAACCCCGTAGAGACTATCCGCAGCTATTTGAGACGTCCTCGTTGCATGTGTGCTAAAGGCACAGGGAGGCACTATGAAAACAGGATGCTTCCTTATTGCTCTGGCCCTTGCTTCTTTGTTATCGTGCAGCCATAGCGGCGAATTGACCCTGGCGAGCCCTTCGGGGGACGCGGTCTTCATCTCCCAGGAGCGGGAAACCATGGAGCGCCTCATCGAGTGTGCCCTCACGCAGGAGTGCGGTGAGATATCACTTATGGCCCTTCTTGCCCAGCGTAAGGTCTTCCGTGTCACCTGCGGAACAAGAGTCGAACTGCAGGACGCGTTCACCTTCTCGAGCGTCAGAAGGATTCGCGTACTGGACGGTCAGTATGCAGGCAAAAACGGATGGGTGTACGAGCGCATGCTGTGTGCGGATCTTGGTAGCAGCACTTCCCAACAGCGCTCTGAAGGCCAGACCATTCCCCTAGCCTACTCTTCTGATGCGGGTTTCTCTTCTCTATTCCCGGATACGTATCAGTAAGCGGAGCCCGAAACGAGATCGAGAAACTGTCTTTTATGGCTTGCGCAGCCCGATCTTAATCGCAACTTCAAGGGCTCCTGCGTACTCCTGTTCTATCATCTTCTTCACTTCGGCGGGAGACTTGTATTCGCAGATCCCACCGAGTTGATCGATCTTCGGCTTAGTGGCCTTTATCGCCTTTTCGGCTGCGGGCACCAGTACCCGTCTCACTTCTTCCGGAATGCCCGTGGGTGCGAAGAGCACGAACCAGCTTCCCGGCAGGCTTTGTTTGTAGCCCAGCTCACTGATGGTTGGAACGTCGGAGTACCCGGGCAGTTTGTTAGTCGTCAAAAGCATTCGCATCTTTCCCGCGTCTGCGTGGGGCTTCACCTTGGAAAAAGCATCAACTGTAGCCTCCACGTGTCCTCCCAACAGAGCGGTGAGAACCGCTTCACCACCCTCAAAGGGAACATGCGTCATCGTCGTTCCCGTAACGGATTGAAGTATCTCGAGCACGAAGTGGGGTCCTGATCCTACGCCCGTAGTACTGACACGGATCTTGCTCGGGTTTTTCTTCGCATACTCAACCAGTTGGGGAAAGGTTTTCCATGGCGCATCCGGCCTGACGGCAAGGACAGAGGGAAAGAAGTAGTGAAAACCTAAAGGCTCGGCGTCCTTGAGGGGGTCATAGTGGAGAACCTCAGGGTTGGCGACAGGGGCATAGACAAATCCCGCGGAACTGCCGTAGAGGAGCGTATATCCGTCCTTCTTCCCCCTGACCACCGCGTCCGTGCCGAGAACACTGGACGCCCCCGGCTTATTGTTCGGAATGATTTTCGCACCGAGTATTTTCTCCAGCTCCCCTATCAATATCCTGGCGGTGATGTCTGCCCCTGAACCCGCAGGATAGGGAACCACCAATTGGATGTTATGATCCGGGTACCCTGCGGCATGACAGAGCCCGAAAAATTGACCCGGCCCGCACATAACCAGGACAACAATAAAGGGTAACAGTCTTCTTCTCACCATGTTATCGCTCTCCTTGTACAATCGATGTGAAAAAATGCTTACGAATAGCACAATCATTGACTCTCCCTGAGAGAATGTCAATAAAAAAACGAGCACATCTTTCGACAGTTCCCATCGCTGCAGAACTACATTGCTGAGGCGATCACACAATACCCCGGCTGTATTGAAAGGCTACACACGTTCTGATAGAATCAGCGATCGAAAGAGCAGGTACCGCAGGCAATTTATCGCTCACCCGTATTGAAGCGTCGGGATACGAGAACTGAGAACATGACGTGGGACAAACTAAACGCCTGGACACAGGCAAGCAGGCCGCCCTTCTTCGTGGCAACAATCATCCCAATCGCAATTGGCTGGATCATGGCGGGGGCCGGCCGCCCATTCGCTGCGCTGGTGGCATTCTGGGTAGTCATATACCTTTCAATTCTGCTCATGTCAGTGTTCGGGCCGCTCTCGTGGCTCTCTCTACTTGCCCTTCTGACGCTGCCCATCTTTGCAAGGATGATAGGACTTGTCCGCCGCACTGCGGACTGGCAAGATCTCCACGGGCAGGGACGCTACGTGCGCATGCTCTATTTTTTCTGCGGGGTAGCCATCATCCTGGGGCTGTTGTAGGGAAGTAAACTCCGAATGATGAACACACGGTACGTCCCGGACGGCGTTGCACGCCGCCACCGGTGACACTATATTTTCAACAGTCGGGCTTGAACTCAGCGCTAAGGGGAGGATGGTTTATGGCAGCCGATAGTCTGCTCGCGGAGATGCTCGAACGGGGTATCACCCGCCGTGATTTTCTCAAGTTCTGCTCGGCGATGGCCGCAGCACTCGGGCTCTCTCAGAGCTACGTGCCCCGGATTGCACACGCACTGGAGACAAAGAAGAAACCGATCCTCGTCTGGATAGAGTGTCAGAGTTGCACGGGAGATACCGAAGCGCTGCTCAGGGCCGCAAAGCCGACCGCCAGCGAACTGATTCTCGACATACTCTCCCTCGACTACACCGAGACCATCATGGCGCCGGCTGGCAAGCAAGCGGAGAAGTCTCTCGCGGACGTACTGAAAAACCATAAAGGAAAATACTTCGCCGCAGTTGAGGGCTCCATCCCGCTCGGCGAGAATGGGGCTTACTGCTGCATCGCAGGCCGCAGCGCCGTGGACATCGTCCGCGAAGTTTGTGGGGGCGCTATTGCCACCTTCGCGATGGGGACTTGCGCCACGTTCGGAGGCATACCTAAGGCGCACCCGAATCCCACAGGCGCGGTGGGCGTGCGCGACGCAGTACCGGGGGCAACAGTCATCAACCTCGCGGGCTGCCCTGTCAATACGGAAAATATAACAGCAGCGATCGTCCATTATCTTACGTTCGGCGTGCTGCCTGCGCTCGACGCCCTGGGAAGGCCGCTCTTCGCTTTCGGCAAACGGATCCATGACAATTGCGAGAGACGCTCCCATTTCGATGCGGGTCAGTACGTGAGACAGTGGGGCGATGAGGGGCATAGGCTCGGCTGGTGTCTTTACTATATGGGGTGTAAGGGGCCTGCTGCTTACCAGAACTGCCCCACGGTCAAATACAATGAGCGCACCAGCTGGCCCGTGCAGTCAGGCCACGGGTGCATCGCCTGCGCTGCGCCTGATTTCTGGGATCAGATGACCCCGTTCTACCGGAGGCTCCCGCAGCCCTTCGGCATCACCGTTGAAACAACAGCGGATAAAGTCGGGCTCGCCGTCACCTCCGCGACAGTCGGAGGTATTCTCATCCACGTGATAGCGCGCCTGATAAAGCGAAAGAAAAAACCCAAAGAGGAGTTAAAAGCTCAGCCAAAAACTGAATGGAAGGGTCCACCATGGCACGGATAGTAATAGATCCAGTAACCCGTCTGGAAGGCCACCTGCGCATCGAGGCGCAGGTCGAGAATGGAAAAGTCGTCGATGCCTGGTCATCGAGTACAATGTTCAGAGGTATCGAAATCGTGCTCAAGGACCGCGATCCCAGAGATGCCTGGCTTTTTTGCCAGAGAATCTGCGGTGTCTGCACCACGGTGCATGCGCTCGCTTCTGTCCGGGCAGTGGAGGACGCACTGGGCATGACGATCCCTGACAATGCACGTATAATGCGGAACATCATTGCGGCTGTGCAATACGTGCAGGACCACGTGATCCACTTCTATCATCTTCACGGTCTCGACTGGATTGACATTGTGAGTGCGCTTAAGGCCGATCCCGCAAAGACCGCATCAATTGCGCAGTCATTGTCCGACTGGCCGAACTCCGGTGCCGCCTTCTTCGCGATGGTGCAAAAGCGCGTCAAGGGTCTCGTCGACACGGGACAACTCGGCCCTTTTGCAAACGGCTATTGGGGACACCCGGCTTACAAACTCCCACCCGAGGTGAACCTTTTGGGAGTGGCCCACTACCTGGAGGCCCTCGAGTGGCAAAGAGGCATCGCGAAAATACACGCTCTCCTCGGCGCAAAAAATCCGCACCTGCAGACCTACCTCGTGGGAGGGATAGCGCGGCCGGTAGATCCCGCCAGCCAGAATGCCATCAATGCCGATGCTATTGCGCTCATGTCTCAACTGACGCAACAGGCTATTGACTTTGTCAGCAAGGTCTATATACCGGACCTCCTGGCCATAGCTTCGTATTACAAGGATTGGGCCGCCTACGGCAGCGGGGTCGGGAATTACATGACCTATGGGGAATTTCCTGGAGACAACCGGACCAACACTGATAACCTTCAACTGCCGAAAGGGATGATTCTTGGAAAAGACTTGACCAATATCCTGCCCGTCGACCAGAAGAAGATCGCCGAGTATGTGACCCACTCGTGGTACGAGTACGGCGAAGGAGATCAGAAGGGAAAACATCCATGGGAGGGGGAGACGAACGCGAAGTATACAGGACCGAAGCCCCCGTACGAGCATCTGAACACTGAGGCAAAATACAGCTGGCTTAAGACGCCGCGCTACGAAGAAATGCCGATGGAAGTAGGCCCTCTAGCACGCGTGCTCGTGGCGTATGCATCTGGCCATAAGGGGGTTAAAGAAACCGTTGACATGGTGCTGCAAAGGCTTAAAGTCGGACCCGACGCGCTTTTCTCCACGCTCGGCCGCGTCGCCGCCCGCGGCATCGAAACACTGATCATAGCCGAGATGATACCCGGCTTCATCGACGAACTCGTCGGCACCATCAAAAGGGGTGACTACCGCATCTGTCAGGTGGAGAAGTGGGAACCCGGCACCTGGCCGAACGAGGCGAAAGGGTACGGCTTCCACGACGCGCCCCGCGGTGCCCTCGGCCACTGGGTACGGATCAGAAACGGAAAGATCACCAATTACCAGGCCGTGGTTCCGAGCACCTGGAACCTCTCGCCACGAGATGCAAAGGGAATACGGGGACCCGTGGAGGCCTCGCTGATAGGCACTCCCGTGGCTGACCCGGACAAGCCCCTCGAAATACTCAGGACCGTCCATTCATTTGATCCGTGCATGGCATGTGCAGTTCACGTCGTCCACGCCAGGGAGAAGCAATGAAGTGTGACACTGGCTCCACGTTGAAGCTGACTGATGTCTATATCTGGGAAGCGCCGGTCCGATTGTCCCACTGGGTCAATGCAGCGTGCCTGATCATCTTGAGCTTCACCGGTTACTACATCGGTCACCCTTACATAGACAGCACATCCCCGCTATTCTACGGCACCAACCCCCACAACCAGTTCGTCATGGGCTGGATGAGGCTGATACATTTCTCGACAGCATATGTCTTTGCCATGGGCGTGCTGCTGCGTATTTACTGGGGGTTTATCGGCAACAGGTATGCACGGTGGAGCACAATGATCCCCTACACGAAGGAGCGCCTTAACGAGCTCTATCACGATCTGCGGTTTTATCTCTTGCTGGATCCCCGTCCGCCCTTCGTCCTTGGTCATTCGATTCTCGCCGGAATGGCGTACGTGGTGCTCTTCCTGGGCTATCTTGTTTCCATACTCACAGGTTTTGCCCTCATGTCACAGAGCCACGTGGGTCTCTTCTGGAAGGTCGTGGGTGGTTGGATACTTCCTTATTTTCCTGTGCAGGAAATCCGTCTGATTCATCACTTCATCATGTGGTTTCTGATCGTCTTTCCTATCGTGCATATGTACATCGGGTGGACGACGGACCTGGTGGAAGATAACTGCGTGATGAGTTCCATCTTCTCCGGCCACAAGACATGCCGTGAAGAATAAGATCTGCATTATCGGCCTGGGCAATATCCTCATGCAGGATGATGGCGTCGGCGTACGCATACTAGAAGCCATAAGGGAGAGATACAGGTTCAAGCCGCAGATCGATCTCATCGATGGCGGCACTGCAGGCCTCGATCTGCTGCCCGTGATCGAAGATTACAGAAGGGTGCTTTTTGTTGATGCGGTTGATACCGGAGAACCACCCGGCTCGATCATGATCCTTGAAAAGGATTCTATCCCTTCATTTCTGACTGCTCAGGTGTCGGCTCATCACGTGGGGCTCTCCGATTTGCTTTTTGCTGCGAGGATGAGCGACACACTGCCTGCAGAGATCTGTCTCGTAGGCATTCAGCCGGGCTCCGTCGATATTGGACTCGACATGACAGACGTTCTGAAAAGCCGTATCGACGCGCTGGTGACGACTGTTTTGAAACGGCTGCAAGAGTGGGGCGTGGAAGCGACTCCTACCTGATTCGAAAGATCTTGTAACGTTTCTGAGCTTCTGGATTTCCCCGGAGTCAGTGGGAGGATCCTACTGAACACAGCCCGGGACTGCTCACGCCGGTACCTGAGCAGCTGACTTTATCGCAGGCTCCGTATCCGCAGGTATAACCGTTGTTGTACAGGTTGTAACCGCAATTGCATTGGTACTGGGCGGTGTTTCCGTTGTGGCATCTCTCTTGAGTGCAGGATCCATCCCAGCAACCCCATTGGTATGGTGCACCCCCGCTGCTGCAGCCGGAGTCCGAGGCTACTGAACCGTTACAGCATTCCCCGGACCCTCGGGCTGCAAAATCATCAACCCTCAGATCGACCAGCCTAGGAGGTTCGTACGTGAATTCCAGTTCGTCATGACCCGCCTCGGGCGGACGCGTGGGACACGGCGGCGGCGCGATCCTTCCCTCGTCGTGAGCGCGTGCCCGTCCACGTCCGGCGAGCCCATGGCGGACAAGCTCCTCCAGGAACACTGCAAGGTGCTCGTCTACTGCTTGCGGGATATTCTCGCCATCCCAACACAGGGCCCCGATGATGCCATCAATTGAGTGTTCTCCGTCGAGGAGCTTCCACACATAGACGCCGGTGGGGTTCAGGCCAAACCCGCGACCGGTATCGGGATGAAAAAGAATGGCCCAGTCGTCGAACTCCTCGCGGAGCACGACGTAAGGATTGCGGATGGGTTTGCCACCTTTCTTCATGGTGGTATTTTCCATCCGACTCAAGCTGCAATGTTTATGCCAAGTACGTGCCTGTTTGTATACTTCGGAGAACAATTTTTTTCGTTTCGATCTCGTCGTAACCCCTATCGCTCTGTGTGATGCTGGAACCTGATTGTGTGAGACAACATTCAATACTGCAGGAGAAAGGGTACAGACAAATATCTCGTCTGCCGTTACTGGGAAAAGTCCTTAACTGAATTGCAACATAAAGAAAGCGTCCCCATCGGGATTTGAACCCGAGTTGCCGGCTTGAAAGACCATTTTGATATTCTTACCTCAATTTACCACATTGTATACCTACCCTTTCCAAAGCCTGTATTTAAGCCTTTCTACACACATTAATCTTATCTTGACTTACCAGAAGGTACGTGAGATTCTATTTTTGATGTGGGGAATAGTGTGGGGAATAGTTTGAGGAATTGAGAGTACCGGCTATAAAACCCGAGGACGGTTCTTGTGGGGAATTTTCCGAAATGAAGGGTACCGGCTCAAATCGGCGACCGTCTGTGGGGAATGGTTTTCACAAAAGAAGGCTTAAGACAGAGAGGTGCCTATGCCAGCGATAAACCGATATAAGACAAAGTACCCTGGCGTTTACTACATCGAGG